>SMVY01000028.1 GCA_004357415.1 Gemmatimonadota bacterium | reverse complement strand
TCTGTGGCTCGTCGCCGTAGGGGCGGTCGTTGCGGCCCTGTGGTGGCGCTACTGGCCGTCGCGGGGCGGGGCCTGGAGCCGCCGGGTGCTGCTGCTATCCGCCTCGGGCCTGGTGGTCGCCATGGGCTTGGCCCAGTGGCGCCTGGCCGCCGTGGAGTCCCGCTGGGAATCCGTTCGCGAGCAGAGCCTGGTGCGGGCTTCGCACCGGCTGGGCGGCTACCTGCGTGACGCGTACGACGAGGTCGACCGGCTCACCCTTGCCGGATCCGCCGCCGCTCCCCTGGGGCAGGCGGCCGCGTTCGCCCAGTTGGCCGAGGCCCTTCCCACCCACGGGCCCGAGTACGCCGTCTCCATCTTCCGCCCCGACGGGTCTCCCTGGGCCTGGGCCGGGCGCCATCGTCTGGCCCCGGCGCCCCTCGGCGATTCGATCTCCGTCCGCTGGAACAAATACTATCTCCTCTTGGAGATGCGGCGCCACTCGGAGGATGGCCGGATCATTCTGGCCAGCGTCGTGGTGGCGGCCGACCAGGTCACCGCCGAGCCGGAGCGAAGCCTGGCCGCCGTATTCAGCGCCGATTCACGGGTAGGCCTGGAAGTATATCCTCCGGGACAGGCGCCTGACGACGACCCGGACGTCTACCACTATACCGAACCCACCACCGCCGGCCCCCGGATTCTGTTCAGCGTCAAACCGGTACCGCAGGAACAGGGGGCCGCCAAGGAGTGGCTGCTGGGGCAAGGCAGAACCGCCGTGGTCTGGCTGTTGTTGCTGGTGTTCCTGGCCGGCTTGGTGGTGCTGCCGACACCGGGGGGGCGCTATGCCCTGATCCTGGCCCAACTCTTCGTCCTCCTCAGGGCGCCGGTGGGTGAGGCTTTTGGGTTGGGGGAGCTGTTTTCCCCGGCTACCTTCTTTCGACCGCTGGTGGGGCCGTTTTCCGGTTCGGTGGGGATGATGGCCGCCACCGCGACCGTCGTCACCATCATCGGCATAGCGCTGTGGCGCCGCCGGCTGCCGCGGACGTGGATCGGGCTCCTCATCGGCGTGGCCGCCTTGATAGCCGCCCCGGATCTGTATCGCGAACTGGGACGGGGCATCACCCCGCCGCGGGAGGGCGTGTCGCTCACCCTGTGGCTGACCTGGCAGTTCATGATGGTCGTCGCCGCCTCGGGGCTGCTGTTCATCGCAGCCGCGATGTTCCGGGGTCCCAAGGACATCGAGGGTTCCGGCTGGAAGATCAGGTTGACGCTGGGTGTGGTGTTGGTCCTCGTCGCCACCGTGGTCGGCACGTTCCTGTGGGACATGGGGTGGCCGCCGCTCTACATCGTGCTGTGGATTCCTCCCCTGTTTCTGGTAGTCATGCCCGCGCCGCGACGGGCCACGGCCATCGCCATCGCGGTGTTGGCCGGGAGCGCGGCCGCCCTGGCTACTTGGGGAGCGGTCTTGGAGGGCGCCGTCAACGTGGCCCGGCGCGACGTGCTGCAACTCGGCGCAGATCCCGATCCGCTGACGGTGGCTTCGCTCGAGCGGTTTGCCGATCGTCTGGCGGAGCAATCGGAACCCGCTTCCGCCGCCGAGCTGTACGCCCGCTGGCGCGCGTCCGATCTGGGGATCGACGGATATCCAGCGCGCTTGGCCGTGTGGTCGCCTGAGGGTGAGGTGCTGGCAGACCTGCCGCTCGATTCGCTGTCGCTGACGACCGATCAGGTGAGGGACGCTGTGCTCCGTCTCCCGCCCGACAGCGCACGCAGGGTGGACATTCTCCCGCTGGTTCCGGGAATCCACTACCTGCTGCTGACCCGCACTGCGTCCGGCGCTGTCGTCAGCGTCGCCGTGGGGCCGCCCACTCGACTGATCGCCAAGACCCAACTCGGCAAGGCCCTCCTCCCCGATGCGGCATCCCCGCCGCTGTACCACATCGCCATCTCGCCGCCGGTGCCAAATCGGGATCCGGCACAGTTGCGCCCATTGCGGTGGAAGCGTGACCGGTGGCAGGTAGTGGGCGAAGTAGATCTCGCCTTCGGGGACAGCGTGCGTGAGGTACGCGTCGACGTCGACCTGCGGGGACCTGTGCCCGTGTTCGTCCGTGGCGTCCTCATCATCTTGCTGAACATCCTGGTGGTGACGTTGCTGTGGCTGGTGGCCGAGTGGCTCGACGGCGAGCGGCCTAGCATTCCCGACTGGCGCCGCCTGGGGCGCTCGTTCCGCGTTCGACTGGCGGGGGCTTTGGCCTTGTTCTTCATCCTCCCGGCGGTGGGGTTTGCCACCTGGAGTTTCGTGCGGCTCACCGACGAGGTTCGCAACGGGCGCGATCTGCTGACCGGCCACTTGCTGCAGGACGCGGTGGCGGTCTCGGCCGGCGGGACCGACCTCCGCGGCGACTGGGGTAGCGGCCACCTCGAAGCCTTGAGCAGCCGGATCGGCGCCGAGTTTTGGGTCTACGGCGGCGGCCGGCTGGGCGCCGTGAGCGCCGCCATTCTGCGTGACCTCGGCCTCGCCCGACCATTGGTGCCCCCGCGGGCCTTCGTCTCGATGGCGCTGGGGCCGGCCACCATTTCCCTGGTGTCGGATGACATCGCCGGTCGCCAACAGAGGGTTGGTTACCGGGTGGCGATGGCAGGACCGCAGGAACGGATCGTCATTCTGGCCACCCGGCAACTGGGCTACCAGACCGGTCTGGAACAACGGCTGGTGGATCTCGCCTTTCTTCTCCTCCTCGCCACCCTCGGCGGTCTGGCCGCGGCGTTGGTCGCGGCGCGTTGGGTTGCGGGGGCGCTGTCACTGCCGGTGGCAGACCTCAGGCGCTTGGCCATCGCCATCGGCAAGGGCCTGCCGTTGCCGCAGCCCCAGAGGGTGCCGCCCCTGGAGTTTGAACCGGTGTTCGGGGCCTTCGAACGCATGGAAGAGGACATTCGCTCGAGTCGAGCCGACCTGGAGGCCGCCCGGCAACGGACGGCCACGGTGCTGGCCACCGTGGCCACCGGCGTCGTCGGCATCGACGGCGCGGGACGCGTTCTGATAGCCAATCGCCGTGCCGCCGAGTTCCTCGGTGTCGCCCTGGAACAAGGTGACGACTTCGCTACCACGCTGGCTCCCGAGTGGGGCGAGGTGCTTACCCTGGTGCAGCCGCTACTGGCCCAACCGGACGCTGAAGACCGCACGGCCGAGATCAACGTTCGGCACCGGCGCTACAGCGTGCACTGTGCCTCGTTGGGAACAGGTATCGGCGGCGCCGTAATCGCCGTCACCGACGTCACCGACCTGGCCCAGGCCGAGCGCGTGCTGGCGTGGGGAGAAATGGCCCGCCAGGTGGCCCACGAAATCAAGAACCCCCTCACTCCCATGCGCCTCGGGGTGCAGCACATGCAGCGGGTCCACCGCGACCGGCCGGAGGCATTGGGAGAGGTCGTCGCCGATACCGGGGACCGGATCCTGGCCGAGATCGACCGCCTCGATCGCATCGCTCGCGCTTTCAGCCGGTTCGCTTCTCCCGAGGATACCGGCGCCCCGCTGGTGGAGGTCGACCTGGCAGAGGCGGCGGCGGAAGTGGTGCACCTCTATGGCCTGACGGAAGACGGTGCCACGGTCGAACTGCGAAGCGAACTGCCGGCCACCGGATCGGCCCGGCGCGACGAAGTAAAGGAAGTGCTCGTCAACCTGCTGGAGAACTCCCGCCAGGCCGGCGCCGGCCACATAGTCGTGTCGGTGGCTCCGGGACACCTGAGTGTGTCAGACGACGGCTGTGGCATGCCCGACCACCTCAGGGCACGCATCTTCGAGCCGCGCTTCTCGACGACGTCGAGCGGTGCAGGGCTGGGACTGGCGATCGTCAAACGGCAGGTGGAGAGTTGGGGCGGGACGATTGCGGTGGAGAGCGTGGAGGGGGAGGGGACGAAGGTGACGATAAGGCTGAGCAGCGGGGGTGGATGAAAGCGAGGGCAGCGGGAGCAGCGGGGGCAGTGGTCGCTCTAGCGACAGGGCCGAGTCGCGGCTTTAGCCGCGGACGGGTGTGCTCCCAGCTCATCGACGATTTCCGGCACCAGTTCATCTGCCGAACCCACGAGTCTTACGTCGGCCATCCCGTCGTAGGCCGTCTCCCCAGGGTCCACCACGATGAGAGGTGCACCGCTCGATACCGCCTCGTGGGCCAGGCCCGCCGCCGGGTACACCGCGCCGCTGGTGCCGATGACCAGGCACACATCAGCTTCTCTGGCCGCTGCGCCGGCTTGGCTCAAGGCATTGACCGGCAACTGCTCCCCGAACCACACCACCGCGGGCCGTAGCAACCCGCCACACGCGTCACATCGCGGCAGGGTGTCTTCGTTCGACGCGTCGACCGGCTCCCGGTGCCCCGATTCGGTGCCGCACTCCGTGCAGCGCGCTCTGAAGATGGAGCCGTGCAGCCGGATGGGATCGGCGGACCCGATCTCCTTTGCGGCGCGTTCGTGCAGGCCGTCCACGTTCTGAGTCACCAGCGTTACGCCGTCGTGCCGGCTCATCCATCGAGCCAGCGCTACGTGTCCCGCGTTCGGTTGGCACTGGGCGATCAACTCGCGCCGCCAGCCGTACCACCGCCACACCAGCAGCGGATCACGGGCAAACGCCTCGGGCGTGGCCAACTCCTCCGGCCGGAAATTGCGCCACATGCCATCGGGCCCCCGGAAGGTGGGGACACCCGACGGGGCGCTCATTCCGGCGCCGGTCAGGACGAGTACCCGGCCGGCTTCCGCCAGAAGGTCGTGCGCTTCTCGTGCCTGTGGGATTGTCAATGTGGCTCCCTTGAAGCGAGGGCAGACGAAAGCGAGGGCAGCGAGGGCAGCGGGAGCAGCGAGGGCAGTGGTCGCTTCAGCGACAGGGCCGAGTCGCGGCTTCAGCCGCGGACGGCAGGCGCTAACACCTTCGCACACCGAACACCGCACCAATAAACACCCTTTTTTCCGCCCCGTCGCGCAATTATTGGAGCACGGTTCGCCCCGGCCCCGGCGCTACCATGGGTCCATGCTCGCCCGGGTCCATTCCGCAGCCGTGTTGGGGGTCGACGCCTATCTGGTGGAGGTGGAGACCGACATCGCCAACGGCCTGCCGTCGTTCGCCACGGTCGGTCTGCCGCAGGGCGCCGTCCGCGAAGGACGCGAACGGGTCACCGCCGCCCTGGTCAACGCCGGGTTCAGCTTTCCGCTCAAGCGCATCACCATCAACCTGGCGCCGGCCGACGTTCCCAAGCAGGGGTCTGCCTTCGACCTCCCGGTGGCCCTCGGCGTCCTGGTGGCCAGCGGCCAACTCCCGCCCGACCGGCTGGGCAACACGCTGGTCCTTGGCGAGCTGGGACTGGAAGGAGATCTGCGACCCATCCGGGGCGCCCTGTCGATCGCCCTGACCGCACGCCAGCACGGTATGACCCGGTTGGTGCTACCCGCGGCCAACGCTAGTGAGGCGGCCGTGGTCGAAGGCCTGGACGTGCTGGGCGGCTCCGACTTGGCTGGGGTGTGCCGTTACTTCGACGGCTCGTGCGACATCGCGCCCACCAGGGTGGACGTGGCCCGGCTCATGGCAGCCACGGTAACCGACGCCGTAGATTTTTCCGACGTGCGTAGTCAGGCGTCGGCCAAGCGAGCGCTCGAAGTTGCCGCCGCGGGTGGGCACAACATCCTGCTCATCGGGCCGCCCGGGGCGGGGAAGACCATGCTGGCCCGGCGGCTGCCTACCATCCTGCCGAGCATGGCGTTGGAAGAGGCACTGGAGACGACCAGGGTGCACAGCGTGGCCGGGCTGCTCAACGGCCAATCACTCAAGACCACCCGGCCCTTCCGGTCGCCGCACCACACCATCAGCGACGCCGGTCTCATTGGCGGCGGCAGCCACCCGCGCCCGGGGGAAGTGTCGCTGGCGCACGGCGGGGTGCTGTTCCTCGACGAGTTGTCCGAATTCCGCAAGAACGTGCTGGAAGTGTTGCGGCAACCGATGGAAGACGGTACGGTCACCCTGAGTCGAGCGGCCGTGTCACTCACCTTCCCGGCCCGGTTCATGTTGGCGGCCGCCATGAACCCGTGTCCCTGTGGCCACCATGGCGATCCCACGCGCGATTGCAGTTGCGGACCGCAGGTGGTGACTCGCTACCTGCAGCGCATTTCGGGCCCGCTGCTCGACCGCATCGACATGCACCTGTCGGTACCCCCGGTGGCCTACCGCGATCTGGTACTCACGGCTCCTGCCGAATCCAGTGCAGCCATCCGCGCCCGCGTCGAAACCGCCCGGCTGAGGCAGCGCCAGCGGTTCGACGGCGTAGATGGTGTCTACGCCAACGCCCACATGTCGGCCCGCGACCTGAGGCGATTCTGCCCGGTGTCACCCGATGTCGAAGAGCTGTTGCGCACCGCCATTACCCGCTTGTCGCTCTCGGCCCGGGCCTACCACCGGGTGCTCAAGATCGCTCGGACTATTGCCGACTTGGCGGGGGCGGATGACATGGGCATGGCCCACGTGCGGGAGGCGATTCAGTATCGGAGCCTCGATAGAGTAGGGGGGTAGGGGATTGGGCGGTAGAAGGCGGTAAGGCGGTAGGGCGGTACCGTCGCTTTAGCGACAGGGCCGAGTCGCGGCTTCAGCCGCGGACAGGGGACGGTAATGTTGTCACCTCGACGGTAATAGTATATACTGTATATACTATATCCTGGGGGCATCCATGAGCGAGGAATACACGGCCAGGTTGTTCATGAACGGTGGCAGCCAGGCCGTAAGGCTTCCTAAGGAGTGCCGCTTCAGCGGGGTGGCAGTCCGGGTTCGGCGTGTCGGCTGTACCGTGATTCTGGAGCCCCTCGAGAAGCCCGACTGGCCGGTCGGCTACTGGGAGCGTCTGACCAGCCTCCCCGGCCTGCCGGACGATGTGGCTCGACCGGAGGACATTCCCTCCCCGGACCGGGAGCGTGCGCTGGATGATTGGGCGGGAGCCTAGCGGTCCGTGCGTTACCTCCTCGACACAGACACCTGCATCGGTGTGCTGCGCGACGCGACGCGGGTTGCGGGGCGGCTTCGGGAACACTCTCCCGCCGACTTGGCCGTGGCGTCGATGACTCTGGCCGAGCTATTGTTTGGCGCCCGGAACAGCCGCCGACAGCAGGATGCCCAAGCCCGCGTGGCTGCCTTTCTCGATGCGCCGTTGTGGATCGTTCCGTTCGACACCGAGGCGGCCCGCCACTACGCGGAGATTCGGTTCGCCCTCAAGGCCACACCCATCGGAACGGCTGACCTGCTCATTGCCAGCACCGCCCGGGCCAATCGTTTGGTCGTCGTGACCGGCAACGAGCGCGAGTTTGGTCGCGTGCCTGGGCTTGCGGTGGAGAACTGGTTGAGAGGTTCGTAGCCGGACAGTGATTGGGCGGTAAAGGGCGGAAACGGATGGTAACGGGCTCGCCACCAACCTACCGCCCCTTACCGCCTCTTACCGCCCTTTTCAACACCTCCGGCGCCACCCTCGGATCCACCCCGCACCTCCTGAGTCCAGCGTCCAGCGTTTCCTCCACCAGATCGAAATGCAATGTCCGGGTGCGTTGGATCCAACTGGCCCGGCAGCCGATCGACCGCGCCGCCGCCACCAGAGTGGCTTCGTCGGGCCCGAGCAGGTGGGCCGTCCGCCGGCCGCGTGAGGGATAGATGTTCTCGTGGACGGCGATGCCGCCGTCCCTGGCCCAGGCGACCGCTTCACGGACCTGACGGCTGGTGAAGTAGCGCCAACGATCGGACTCCCCCGGCGAGGGAGTGGAGGCAACGTGATCGGCAATCATAGGGGAAGAGTGTAGCGGCCCGGGGTGGGGCTGCACAGGACCGGACTAGTGGAGCGCGACCACGGGATCGTCGAAGGTGTCCCACGTCAACTGGCACCGGTCGCGGAAGTACGACTCGGGATGGCCTTCCCGGCCCAGCAGGTCGTGCAGGATCTCGTGGCGCACCACCAACTCGTGATCGCGGTAGTCGCCGGCCAGGATGATCCGGGTTCCCTCGGACGATTTGGTCCAGAACCCGACCTTCTCACCCGATTCGGTCTGGAAGGTGGTCACCCCGGGGACGACGTACCAGGTGACGTTGTCCATCCGGCCCGTGAGCTCGGCGCACGCTTCCGTCCTGAGCCACCAGGTTCCGTAGCTCACCGGGGCCTCGATCTGGATCGCTCCCTGGGGCAATGGAGAGGACGGTTCCAGTGCGGCACAGCCGAGGATCAGAGTCCCGACGCTGGCCATGATGGCGAGCCGGTCGAGAACATGGGACGTGAGCGATCGGTGGAACATCTTGGCTCCAGCGGAGTTAGCGAAGCGAGCACGATTAGGCTGTGCTGGCCTGGCAAGGAGCCAGTCCTGTGCCATCTGCTGAAGTCGTTGTGTTACATGGGTTTACAGAATTTTGACAAGCTGAGATAACCACCAACCGTAGGCTCGGTCGCGACAGAATGTTGCCTGGGCCCCACAAGTCTAAGTGACTAGTCAGTATGGAGATGGACGATTCTATTCGTCGGTTTCCGGGGGCCGCCGTTGCCGTTTGAGAGCCCCGCGTTGCTTCTTTTCCCGCAAGCGAACTTCGTCCGCTGAGCGCGGTTTTCGGGTGGCTTTCCGGGGCGTGGGTTCCGTCAGGGCGCTTGCCAGGATTTGCCGGAATCGCTCGAGGGCGTCGTCCTTGTTGCGGTGTTGGCTCCTGAATTTGCTGGAGACCAGTCGCAGCCGGCCTCTGCCGTCGAGGCGGGACGCCAGCCGCTCCATCGCCAGGATGCGCTGACCGTCGCTGAGGGCCCGAGATGCGGTCAGGTCCCACCACAACTCGACTTGGGTGGACGAGGTGTTGACGTGCTGCCCGCCCGGTCCTCCCGAGCGCGTGGCCTTGAACGTCAACTCGCTGAGCGGGATCCGCACGGTCTCGGTGATCGCCAGGTATCGGTCGTCGGTCATGCTGCTCCCGGAGTGGTAACCCTCATGCTACTCTGCCAAGCCCAGGACGTGAAGCCCGCGGTCCCCGAGAGTGACCATCTTCAATCCGCGCCGCTAGCCGTTACGTTCCCTGATCATGACTTCGCTTGATGCTTTATACCATCACCTTCGATCCCTGGGACGGGTGGTGTTGGGCTACTCCGGAGGGGTCGATTCGGCCCTGCTGGCGGTGGCGGCAACCAAGTCGCTCGGCCGGGACCGCTTCCTGGCGGTCACCGGGCGCAGCGCCGCCTATCCCGAGGTGCAATGGCGCACCGCCATGGAGATCGCCGACCGGTTCGGCATTCCTCTGCTCGAGGTTGCCACCGAGGAATTGAGCGACCGCCGGTACCGCAGCAACTCGACCGACCGCTGTTACTTCTGCAAGCAGGAGTTATGGCGCCGGATTCACCTGGTCGCCGCCGAGCGAGGCTTCGATACCGTCGTCGACGGCACCAACGCAGACGACCTCGGCCACCACCGACCGGGTACCCGCGCCGGCGCCGAAGCGGCGGTTCGCTCCCCGCTGGCCGAGTTGGGGTGGACCAAGGCGATGGTGCGCCAGGCGGCCCGCGCGCTGGCGCTCCCCATCTGGGATGCGCCTGGGGCTCCCTGCCTGTCCAGCCGGGTGCGCTACGGGGTGGAGGTGACGCCCGAGCGGCTGCGGCAAGTGGAGAACGCCGAGACGTTTCTGCGGTCGATTGGTGTCACGGGAAACTTGCGGGTTCGCCACCTGGGAGCGGCCGCCTCCATCGAAGTAGACCCGCCGGCGATGGTTCTGCTGAAATCGCGGTGGCCGGCGGTGGTCGACAACTTGTTGGCATTGGGATTCGGCCGGGTTGACCTCGATCCCGAGGGATATCGCCGGGGGAGTCTCCTGGCAGTGTCTCGTGCCAACTGATGCGGGTCTTCGCCGCCATTCCTCTTTCCGCGGAGGCCCTGACCGCTGTTACCGCGGTGCGCGACCGGTTGGGGGAGCACGGGTGGCCCGTGCGCTGGGTGGGGGATGAAGGCCTCCACCTGACCGTACGGTTCTACGGCGAAGTGGCCGACGAGCGGGTCGATGGCTTGGGGGAATCGTTGGCGCAGGCCGTCGGCCGCATGGACCCCCTGGGCATCGAGCTGGGTGGCTTGGGCGTGTTCCCCACGCGGCGCAAGCCGCGGGTGATCTGGATGGGGGTCGCCGCGCCGCCGGCGCTGGAGCAATTGCACGACCGGGTGGAACGAGCGGCGCTGACTGGAAACTACCCCGGTACCCCCGCCCGGGAGACCTACCGACCCCACGTGACGCTGGGTCGAGTCCAACGGCGGGCGGTCCTGGCCGGCGACGTTGCCGAGGTGCTCGACCGGGTGGACGACAGCGTCGTTTTCCAGGCGGACCGGCTGGTGCTGTATCACAGCCGGGCGGAGCGGGGCGGGGTACGGTACCATTCGTTGCGAATCATTCCTTTCGAGGGTGTATGGGCTGTCTGAGTTGGCCATTCAAGGCGCTGGCCGCCGTGGTGCTGGTGCTGGTCGTCATCGGAGCGGTCCTGTACCGGGACCAGTTGCGTGAGATCGGGAGCAGCGTCTTCGGACCCCGGACTCCGCAGTCCATCGGGCGTCCGGGAACCCGGGCTCTGGCAGCGGCGCTGGACAAGGTGGCCACCCTGGCCTCCGCGGAGAAGGACTCGGTGATGCTGACCGCCACCGAAATGGCCTCGTTGATCGGCGACGGGCTCGATCCCTCGTTCCGGGGACACCTCGATTCACTGCAGGTGGAGTTGCTCGACGGTCGGATTGCGGTCAGTGCCAAGCTGCGCACCTCGGCGCTGCCGCCGGAGGCCCTTGGACCGCTGGTTTTCTTCGTTCAGGAGTGGGAGCCGTTCTCGGCCACGGGGCCGATCCAGGTGGTTGCGCCGATGGAAGCCGAGTGGCTGATCGAGCAGTTGTCGCTGCGCGACATCCCGTTTCCTCGAGAGATGGTCCAGTGGTTGGTGAGCAACGCCTTGGGGGGTACTGCGGAAAGCGGATTTCCGGTGCACATTCCAGAAGGCGTTGGGCATGTCGCAGTGCATCCCCACGGAGTAGTCCTTTACCGGGACGGGCCATGACGGCACACCGCGTGTTGATCGTCGACGACGAGCCGGGCATTCGTGAGGCGTTGAAGCAGGTATTGGAGTACGAGGGCTATGAAGTGGCGACCGCCGCGTCGGGCGGCGAGGCGCTCACCCGGTACGAGGAACTGCAACCCCACGTGGTGTTCCTCGACGTGAAGATGGCGGGCTTGGACGGGTTGGAGACGTTGTCCCGCATCAAGCAAATCGATCCCGGCGCCGTGGTGGTCATGATTTCCGGGCACGGCACCGTGGCGACCGCGGTGCAAGCGACCCAGCTTGGGGCGTTCGACTTCCTCGAGAAGCCGCTCGAAACCGACCGGACGTTGCTGACGGTTCGCAACGCGCTGCAGCAGCAGACCCTGTCTGACGAAAACCAGCGGCTCCGTGCGGTGATCGATGACGCGCACGCCATCGTGGGACACAGCGCGGCACTAAAGGCCGTCGAGGAGGTGACCGCCAAGGTCGGTCCCACCTCCGCCCGGGTGTTGATCCTCGGGGAGAACGGGACCGGCAAGGAGCTGGTGGCCCGGGCCATCCACCGGTTGTCCCAGCGCGCCGACCGGCCGATGATCGAGGTCAACTGCGCCGCCATCCCGGCCGAGTTGATCGAGAGCGAGTTGTTCGGCCACGTGAAGGGATCGTTCACCGGCGCCTTCGCCGACCGGACCGGCAAGTTCGAGCTGGCCAGCGGGGGCACGCTGTTCCTCGACGAGGTCGGGGACATGGCCCTCTCGGCGCAGGCCAAGGTGCTGCGGGCGCTGCAGGAAGGGGTCATCACCCGGATTGGCGCCGGCCAGCCCATCGAGGTCGACGTTCGGGTCATCTCGGCCACCAACAAGAATCTCGAGGAGGAGATCGCCGCGGGCCGGTTCCGGGAGGATCTTCTCTATCGGCTGAACGTCGTGGAGATATCGGTTCCGCCGCTGCGTGACCGCCGGGAGGACATCCCCGAACTGGTGGCGCATTTCAGCAGCCAGTTGGCTGCCGCCGGTCTGGCGCCCAAGCCGTTTGCCGACGATGCCCTGCGGGTCCTGGCGAGCCGTTCGTGGCCCGGCAACATTCGCGAACTCCGCAACGCCGTGGAGCGCGCCATGATTCTGTCAGACGGGAAGACGGTGACCGCCCGGGACGTGCAACGTCTCCTGGGCGGGACCGAAGCACAGGGGCAGTCGTCGGGCGATCTGTTCGGGGGACCCCGCACGTTCGAGTCGTTCAAGCAGGAAGCCGAAAAGCGATTCCTCATCACCAAGCTGCGCGAGCACCAGTGGAACGTTTCGGAAACCGCACGGGCGCTAAAAATGCCGCGCTCAAATCTCTACAAGAAGATCGAACGCTACGGCCTGACGCGGGAGTCGACGTGAGCGGCAACATGGACGATATCGACAAACAAATGGCGGCGATCGACAAGGCCATGGCGGACGTACCGGCGATCCCCGAGGAATCCGCCGCTCCGACACGAACCAGGCGGGTCACGCCGGCCAGACTGCCTGAGGGTGGCCGGCGTGAAGTGGTCGGCGTGTGGGCGCGGCTGGTGCTGGTGACCATGTTGGCGTTAGGCCTGACGGTGTGGCCGTACGCCTACGCCTGCGGACTCGGACTGGCCGGCTATCTCGCCGCACTCGGCGTCACCATCGGGACCGGCGCCTGGACCGCCGTGTCGACCTGGCGCTTGCGCCTGGCGGTTCCGCATGTGATGGCATTGTTGGTGACCTTGGCGGGATTGGGGTTGCTGGCGCACGAGGTCGCGCTGCGGATCGGTTACGCTGCCGCGGGACAGACGTGGCTCTGTCCCTGACGGCGGCTCGTCGTCGAGCGGTCGGCTCCCTTGTGTTCCTGGGGTGCCCGGGATAAGGTTCAACGACGCATCGACTGACGCGGGGACAATGCTCCATTGTTCGTTGACACCATCGACACCACAACACCATCGATCTGGCACATCGCTCCGATCACACGGAGGGCCACCATCGGTGTGGCCCACAGCGTTGTGTTGCTCGCGCTACGATAATTCGTCAACTCTCATGAACGCTCGGGCAGGTGCCCGGGACACGTTCTTCGGATCTTCGGCGTAAAGGGTTCGGTATGCGTCCTATGCAGGTCGGTGCCGGTAGACGGGGGCCCATCTTCGGTGAAGGCTCCCTGGACCAGTACCTTCGGGATATCAGCAAGTATCCGCTGATCACCCAAAAAGACGAAGCCGAGTTGGCCCAGGGTATCCGCAAGGGTGACGAAGAAAGCCTCGACAAGATGGTGCGCAGCAATCTCCGGTTCGTGGTGTCGGTGGCCAAGAAGTACCAGAATCAGGGCGTGTCCCTAGCGGATCTCATCAATGAGGGCAACCTCGGTCTCATCCGGGCCGCCCACAAGTTCGACGAAACCAAGGGCGTCAAGTTCATCTCGTATGCCGTCTGGTGGATTCGGCAAGCCATCCTCCAGGCGCTGGCCGAGCAGAGCCGTATCGTGCGGGTGCCGCTCAACCGGGCAGGCACCCTCCACCGTATCGGCCGGCGGACGGCGGCGCTGCTCCAGGAACTCGGACGCCAGCCCACCGCCCAGGAAATCGCCGAGGGCCTCGATATCTCTATCGAGGAGGTGCAGAAAACCCTGTCCATCTCCCAAGCCCACCTGTCGCTCGATGCACCGATGACCCCGGGAGAGGACAACAAGCTGCTCGACTATCTCCCGGACACCCAGAACCCGGGACCGGATTCCCCCACGTTCGAGCACGCCCTCACCGAGTCGATCGAGGAGGTCCTCGCCACGCTCAAGGAACGCGAAGCCAGGATCCTGCGCCTCTACTTCGGTCTCGACAACCCCGAGCCGATGACGCTAGAGCAAATCGGAAGCCTGTTGGGAATCACCCGCGAGCGCGTCCGCCAGATCAAGGAAAAAGCCCTCAGCCGGCTGCGGCACGTGAGTCGGTCGCGGGCTCTGGAAAGCTTTCTCTCGTCGTGATCCCGGGTGCCTTGCCCGCCCCCCTCTCGGTCCATTAAGCTCCAACAAGTCCATTACGCCACGGTACCCACGGTTTTCCGTGTTGCCGTCCCGGTGCGCCAACCACCCCAGCCCCGACGATCCCATGGCCTCCAATCCTTCGTTCGACATCACCACCGGCGTCGACCTGCAGGAAGTCGACAATGCCGTCAATCAGACTCGTAAGGAACTCCAGCACCGCTACGATTTTCGTGGTGTCGAGTACACCCTGGAACTCGACCGCGCGGCCAGTGAGGTGCGGCTGACATCCGCAGACGAGTTCCACATGACCGCGCTCACCGACGGGCTGCAGGGCAAGCTGGTCAAGCGGGGTGTCTCGCTCAAGAACGTCCGCATCGGCGATGTCGAACACGGCGCCGGGCAATCCGTCCGCTGTACCGTCCACCTGGCACAGGGCATCGAACAGGATACCGCCAAGCGCATCGTCAAGTTCATCAAGGACGACAAGACGCTGCGCAAGGTGCAGGCGTCGATCCTAGGCGACCAGGTACGGGTTACCGGCCCCAAGAAGGACGTGCTGCAGGAGGTCATGCAACGCCTCCGCGAGGAGGACTTCGGCGTTGAACTCGAGTTTGGCAACTACCGCGGCTGAATGGGTACTCTCATGCCCCGCATCTGCGGAGGGCCGGCCCTGGCAATGCTCTGGGCCTGCGGTGGGGCACCCGCTCCGGCGGATCCGGAACCGGCGCCGCCGCCACACGCTCCAGTTCCCGAGGCTGTTGGCCCGGCCCCGGTGACGCCCGGGCGCCACATTCCGGTCCTCCCCCCCGGTCTGGAACCGCCCGATACCGTCGTGAGCCACGTGGACGTCCGGATCGGTCTGCAGGTAGGTGCCGGGCGGACCGACATCGGTGGCGTGGGCGGCGATGGGATCGTCGTGGCCAATCCGGCGGGCCAGGAACTCGGCCGGCTGGACGACGGGGGTTGGTGGCAGGTGACCATCGAGGGACAACTGGTGGGCCTCGAGACGGCCGCTGGAGCCTCGCTGCTGGCCGGTGACATGCTGGTGTTCCGTCCGAGGGTGCCTGGGCGGTTCGTGCGCGTGGCGGGCCGGGATTATCGCGGCGAGGTGTGGGTGTTCCGCGACCGGACGGGCTTGACCATCGTGAACCGGTTGGGCATCGAATCCTATCTGGCCGGCGTGGTGCCGCTGGAGATCGGCTCGCGCCGGCCCGAGGAACTCGAGGCCGTCAAGGCCCAGGCGATCGTGTCCCGTACCTTCGCCGTCCGCAACATGGGCCGGTGGCACACCGACGGCTTCGATTTCCGGCCGACGGTCGCCGATCAGGTCTACGGTGGGGTGGGGGCGGAGCAGGCGCTCGCCTGGCAAGCGGTGCGCGCCACCCGGGGCACCATCATTACTTACCACCGGGTCCCCATCGACGCCTTCTTCTTTTCCACCTGCGGCGGTGAGACGGCCGAGGGGACGGAGGTATTCCGCAACGCGCGGCGCAACTACCTCACCTCGGTGCGCGACGTGGACGGGTCGGGCCGGACGTATTGCCGGATCTCCCCTCGGTTCCGCTGGCGGGAAACGTGGACCGGCGACCAGGTCGCCCGCACCCTGCGACGGACACTCCCGGCCCAGACGGGAACCAACACGGCTGATCTCGGCGCCCTCGAGAACGTGCGCGTCGCCGACCGGACCGGATCCCACCGCGTTGCCCGGCTCGCCGTCGAGTTCCAGCAACGCACTGTCGCCGTCGACGGCCCAGCGGTTCGCCGGGTGCTGTTGCGGCCCGACGGCGGCATCCTTCGAAGCAGCGCCTTCACGCTCGATGTACGGCGGGAGGGCGGCCGGGTCACCCGGGTGGTGGCTGAAGGCGCCGGGGCCGGGCATGGGGTGGGAATGTGCCAGTGGGGCACCATTGGCCGCGCCCGGGCCGGACTGGGACACTCCCAGATTCTGGCCAGCTACTTTCCCGGAACTACCTTGGAGCAGCTGCCATGACGAAAACGGCTCGAGTCCTGGCCCTGGTGGCAGGCTGCCTCACTATGCCGATGCTGGGTCAGGCGCAAAGCACCTTGGAGCAGTTTTCCTACGACAGCGTCGGGTTTAGGGGTATCCAGGTTGGGGTCGGCGCCATGTGGAGCAACAAGGTCGAGACCACCGCCCAATACGGACTCCAGGTCCACCTGGGGGAGATCGCTCCCCGGCTGCGTCTCATGCTCGGCGCCAGCTACTTCAAGGCCGATCTCACCGACGAGGAGATCCGCCGGCTGGAGGACGGGATCCTGCAGGTGGTCGACGATCCCACGGGGAGCGCCACGGTCGATCTGGGCCGGGTCCAGTGGCAGGACATCGCCTTGGCCGGCGACGCCCAGTACCTCATCCTGGGCGGCGGCGCCCGGCGGTGGCAGCCCTATGTGGGTGGGGGAATCTCCCTCCATTTCCGCAATGGATCGGGTGACCGGATTGCCGGCACGGTAATCGAAGAGAACCTCGACCAATTACAGATCGGGCTCGACCTGACGGCGGGGACCGACGTGCTGCTGACACGGTCTTTGGCATTGAATGTAGGCCTGCGCGCGGTCCTGACGGGGAGTCTCAACACCTTTACCTTAGGGGTTGGTCTTGGCTATCGTGTGCCGTAGGAGGCGCGCATGACGGAACGAACGCGAGTCGGCATCATCGGGGCGGGAGCCATCGTGCAGGTGGCCCATCTGCCGGTGTTGCGGCGGATGAAGAACCTGGACCTGGTTGCCATTTGCGACTCGGACCTGCCCAAGGCTCGAGTGGTCGCCGACCGCTTCAAGATCACCGACGCGTTCGACGACATCGAGGAGGTCCTGCAGTACGAGGAGCTCGACGTCTTGCTAATCTGTACTCCCAACCATCTCCATGAATCCCACGTCCTTGCCGCGCTCTCTCGCGGGCTGCACGTGCTGGTGGAGAAACCGCTCGCCACCTCGGTGGACAGCGTCAAGCGGATAAAGAATGCCGTCGACAAGCACGACCGCGTCCTGATGGTGGGCATGAACCACCGCTACCGCCCGGACGTGGAGATCGTTCGTGGCTTCGTCCAGAGCGGAGAGCTCGGCGCCATCGAGAGCATTCGGGGCAGCTGGCACGTGTTCAAGCCCAGCCGGTCACAACTGGGTTGGCGGCTCAAGCGGGAGTTGTCCGGCGGCGGCGCCATGCTCGACCTCGGCCTGGCCATTCTGGATCTGGGGTTGTGGCTGGCCGGCAACCCCACCCCCAAACGCGTCACCGCCTCGTTCGGCAAGACCATCGCCGACGGGCCCGTCGAACAGGCCGGCAGCGCCTACATCGTATGCGAATCCGGTCCGTCGATCTTTCTAGACGTCACCTGGAACCACATCGGCGCGGGCGAACGGTTTGGGGTCGGACTGCGTGGCTCCAAAGGCTCTGCCAGCATCAACCCCCTGACCGTATGGAAGAAGATGCACGGAGCCCCGATGGACGTGTCCCCCTCGGGAGCCGGCAGCCGCGAAAATGCCTTCTCCGCTTCCTACCGGGCGGAATGGGCTCACTTTCTCGCGGCCATCCGTGGGGAGGCGGTCGCGCCGCCGCTGCAGGATTACCTCACGCTGCAGAAGGTAATCGACGCGATCTATCGCTCCGCCGCCAGCGGGCGGGAAGTGAAGTTGTGACCCAGCGGGGCCGGACGCTGGCAGGCCGACTACTAGCTGTCCTGGTGCTCCACGGACTCTTCCTCGGAGTGCTACCGCTGCGCTCCCAAACGCAGGCTCCCGAAGCGTCGCCGGTCCCGGGCGAGCAGCTCACGGTCCGGCTGATTACCGCCGGCCCAGGCACCGAAGTGTGGGAGTTGTTCGGCCACAACGCCATCTGGATTCACGACCAGACCACCGGACGCCAAACGGCCTACGACTACGGTCGTTTCGATTTTGCCGAGCCGGGATTCTTATGGAGGTTCGTCAAGGGCCGGATGTGGTACTGGATGGGGGCCGCCGACCCGAGAGGCATGATTGCGGCCTACGTCAGCCGGGATCGCTCCGTCTGGGTCCAGGAACTGAATCTCCCGCCGGCGGCACGGGAAGAACTGCGCCTCCTTCTCGAACACAACGTCCAGGAAGAGAACCGCTACTACCGCTACGACTACTATCGGGACAACTGCTCGACCCGCATCAGGGATGCCCTCGACCTGGTCGTCAGGGGCGCCATTAGCGCGCAGACGGCGGACACGGTTCCCGGCTCCACCTGGCGGTCTCACTCAGACCGGCTGCTGGCGGCCGACCCGCTGGCCTACACCGGAACCAAGCTCGGGCTGGGGAGCCCCACCGACCGGCCCATCTCCCGATGGGACGAGATGTACGTCCCCATGAGACTGCAGGAGTACATCCGTACGGTGCAGATCGAGGGAGCAGACGGGGAACTGATCCCGCTGGTGAGGCACGAAGAGGCCGTCTACCTCGGGTCGGGGCCACCGGAGCGGAGCGAGCCGCCCGGCTGGTACCTAATCTATCTGGCGATCGGGTCACTGTGGGCCGCGCTGATGGTGTGGTGCGCCGGAGTCGCCCGCAGGGGCGGCCGTCTGGGCCAGGTGGGCTTTGGACTGGCTGCCGGGGCCTGGGCGCTGGTGGCCGGACTCGGTGGCAGCGTGTTGCTGTTCCTGTGGCTCGGTACCGATCACGTCATGACCCGCGCCAACGAGAATCTATTGCAATTGAATCCGCTGGCGCTGTTGCTCCTGGTCCTGGTGCCGTTGGCGCTCGCGGCGGATCGATGGAGGAAGCCGGCCGTCGTCCTTGCCGGTCTGGTGGCCGCCGGCTCACTGCTTGGTGCCGCGGCCAAGATTCTCCCCGGATTCGACCAGGCCAACTGGCAAGTCATCGCCCTTGCGGCTCCGGTCAACGCGGCGCTGTGGCTTTCGCTCCGGCGCCTCCTGCGACATGCCGCCTCCACGGCAAGTGTGCCTGCCGAATCCTGACTGTGGTTGACGGCATCCGATCCACGCGGGACCTATCGAAGCCGGTGGGCAAGTTTGGCTGGCGTCGATCCCGATTATGGCCGTGCGCCTGTGTGGCGCGCCGGCCGCCGGGGTGATCAGCCCGCGTTGGGTATCTGGTAGATGCGCGAGTGGACGAAGATGTCGAACAGGTCGGCGTCCAGCCAGCCATGGTCAACGTCCTCCCGCATGAGGTCGAGCGCCATAGACGTGCCGAGGGCAGGCTTGTAGGGCCGGTCGAGGGCCGTCAGGGCGTCGAAGATGTCCGCCAACGTCATCATGCGCGTCTGTACCGGAATGGCCGTCGCGGGCACTCCGTGGGGATAGCCACTGCCGTCGAGCTTTTCGTGGTGGCGGTAGGCAATATCGGGAACCGCACTAAGTTCGCTGGTCCAGGGAATGCGCCGGAGGAACTCGAACGTGTGGCGGACGTGGTCCTCGAGTTCCTTGCGTTCGTTCTCGTCGAGTGTCCCTTTGGTGATTCGCAGGTAGCGCAACTCGCTTTCCGATAGCAACGGTTGGGTGTCGCCGTCGAGAGTGCGGAAGGTTTCGTCGGCAAACTCCTCCACACCGAGTCCGGCGGTCTCGGGCTGGACGCTGGGCTCGTTGGCCGAGACCACGGCGGTCAGAAACCGGTCGAGCCGGGCGAACTCCTGCTGCTGGGCCGATCTCAGAGCGGGTAGCAGCTGCTCGTATCCCTCGGTACCATACTTCTCGAGGTGGTTGGCGCGAGCCTTCTCGAACTGCCACTGTGTGGTCCGTACCAGGAACGCGTGACGCTGTCGGATCAATGTCAGGTCGGAGGCGTAGAGCTTCTTCGCCTTGCCGAGCACTTGCTCGCGCACCCCGACCTTGCCGAAGTCGTGGAGCAGAGCCGCGTACCGCAGTTCCCGCAACTGGTGCCGGTCGAGGACGACGTCCCGGTAAGGGCCTGCCGACAGGTCGGACACCACGGTCGCCAGCCGCACGGCCATGTCGGCCACGCGTTCGGAGTGACCCGACGTCACCGGGTCCCGCTGCTCGATGGCCGTCACGGCCGCGCGAACGAACCCGTCGAACAGCAGCTCGATTTCCTGGTACAACTGGCCGTTCTCCAGCGCCACGGCCGCCTGGCTGGCCAGTGCCCGCCCCAGATCCACCAACCGGGGCGCGTACCCGGTGACCAGGCGGTCTACGTCGTCGGCCGTCGCCAGCCGGGCACCGGCGTCGCGCTTGTGATTGATGAGCTGTAACACGCCGATGACCTCGTTTGCGTGGTTGGACATCGGAATGACCAACATCGACTTGGTCCGGTAGCCGTGCTGCGTGTCGAACGCTCGATTGAAGTGGTAGCGTACCTCGTCGGCCAACTGGTATACGTCGTCGATCACCAGCGGCTCGTTTTCCAGGGCCACGTGACCGGCGATCGACGTGTGGTCGAACGGGATGGTCGATTCCTCGAAGTCGAGGTCCGGGAGGCTGGCGTTTTGGGTCAACTTGAAGCGCAGCCGGCGTTCACCGTCGTCGGACGTCTCGGCCAGGTACAGGCTGCCGGCGTCCGACGACGTTACCCGAAGGGCGTACCGCAAGATCATGTCGAGCAGCGTCCGGTAATCTTTTTCCAGGCTCAGCTGGATGCCGATGTCGGTAAGCTCCGACACTTCCGTGGCCCGCGCCGCCAGTTCACGCTCCGCCGCCGCCTGCTGCCGCCGGACCGCCGACTCCCTGAGGGCCGTCCGGATGGCGAGCAACATCCTCCGCCGTCCCGCGTCGGCTGGAAGGTGGGCGCTCAGGTGCTCGGCGGCGACGGCGGCGGGAATGTCCCACTGCCCGGCGGGACCCACGCCGAGCGGAGTGGCCCCGCGGCGCCAAATGGAGTCCAGGACTTCCTCGGACGCGGATTCCAATGCGGCGGGACCCAGCACCACCACGGTTGGGCGAGCCGCCGCCGGCTCGGACTCGGGATGGGCTACCACCCTCACCTCGACACCCTCGCGCGCCAAGTCGTCCGCCAGTGTGCCTAGCTGCCAATCCGGGGTGTGCAGGAGGAGGTAGCGCATGGTGATGTGCCCTGGAACCTAACGGACGCTCCCCGGTGGCGGAACGCCACGGGGCGAACGGCGGCGCCTCAGGAGGGCTCGATGCCGTTGAGGCCTTCCTGGGCCTCAACGTAGTTGGGGAAAACCTCGAGCGGCCGGCGGTAGAACTCCACGGCGCGCGACGTCTCTCGTCGGTCATGGTACCACAATGCCCGACCGTAGAATGTCACGGCGTCGGTGGGGACGTTGCGGCCGGCGCGCCCCGCTTCGATATCGCCAGAGAGGGGCGGGAACTCGAGGTCGGCCAGGATTAGGGAACGTGCCGCCATGACGGTTGCCACCACGTATGCCAGCGTGCGGAGTCGCATGTCACCATTCCAGGCTAGAGACTGATGGTCTGTCCTTCGCGCGCTCCGTCGACCGACAGGGAGCCCTGTTTCGCGGCCAGGCGGCGCGCCTGGTCCACGATCCTATCCAGGGCCGGGTCGTCATGGGCCGGGTCGTGGTGGAACAACACCAGATGTTTGGCACCACAGGCCAGCGCCAGGTCTACCGCCTCGCGTGGCGTCGAGTGGCCCCACCCGTTCCGGTCTCGCTGCATCGCGTCGGTGTACATGGCGTCGTGGATCAGGACGTCGACGCCCGCCATCTTTCGAGCGAGGTCGTGGTACCAACCGGCCGCCAACCCGTGCCGGTCCCCTCCGCCCAACTCGTTGTCTGTCAGGTAGCCGATACTCGGGCCGTCGCTTCCGGCCTGTACCCGATACCCGAAGGTGACTCCCGGGTGTTGCAACCGTATGGTATCGACGATCCACGAGGAGACGGTTACCCGGCCGGGCTCGAGCTCGTCGACCGTGACCTCGGCGCCGGCCCGTGCCAAGGGGACCGGGAACACCACCGGGTCCATCTGCTGGCGTAGTACCTCCTCGAGCGACCTCCCCTCCGGCGCCGGCCCCCGAATGCCGATCCGGTAGCCTTCCTGGTACAGCGGCTTGAAGAAGGGCAATCCCTGAATGTGATCCCAGTGCACGTGCGACAGCAGCACGTCGATGCGTCGGGTGGCCGGCTGATGGGCCGTCAGCCACTCCCCAAACAGGCGGATCCCGGTCCCCGCGTCGAGCACCAACACCCCGTCGCTGCCGTTGGTGAGAACGACGCACGGCGTATTGCCGCCGTACCGGGCGGTCTTCTTCCCCGGTGCCGCGATCGAACCGCGGACGCCCCAAAAGGTGACCTGGACGGTCACGCGACGCGGTGTCCCATGGTCGAACCTACCTGGTGGGAGTGGGCCCGGCCACCAGCCGGCTCACGGTGTCGAGGTGATGCGGGTCACGGACGCTGGGCTGCGTCCAACAGCGCCCGGCGGTTCAGCAACACGATTTCCTTGCGGCTCACCTGGATGACCTCGCGATTGACGAGATTGCGCATCGTCCGGGAGACCGTCTCGCGGCTCGACCCGATCATCTGGGCGATGGTGTTGTGGGTGAGTTTCTTGGTGATCCGGTCGCCCCCCTCGTCCTGGGCCAGACGCAACAGCAGGGCCGCCACTCGTCCGTTGACGTCGAGCAGCACCAGGGCGCCGATCTTCTCGTCGGCCAGCCGGAGCCGGCCCGACAGCTCGGACAGGAGGGATATGGCCACGGCCGGCGACTGGCGCAGCCGGGCCTGGAAATCGTCTCGCCGGAGCAGCAGCAGGATCGAGTCTTCCATGGCGATGACGTGGGCCGAGCGCGGTCGATCGTCGAGCAGGGCCATTTCGCCGAAGAAGGTTCCCTCACCGAGCACGGAGAGGATGACCTCCCGGCCGTCTTCGCCGATGAGGACGACCTTCACCTGGCCGTCGGCCACCAGATACAGGGTATCTCCTGGGTCATCCTCGAAGACGATGACACTCCCCTTGGGGTAGGTGCGTTCCCGGGTGAGAGTGGCGAATGCCTGGAGATCCTCTTCCGGGAGTTGGCTGAACAGGGGAACGGAGCGCAGGACGTTGGCTGGTGGCAGCGGCACGGGAGCCTCGGGCTGGGGTGTGGAAGCGCTCAAACGATAAGACGGTCCGGGCAGGGGTGTCAAATGGTGGTCAACGGCGGGGGCT
>SMVY01000027.1 GCA_004357415.1 Gemmatimonadota bacterium | reverse complement strand
CGTTGGGCGCCCCGTGACGCATGGCTACCTTCGCCCCGTTCAGGAGATACGGGGGCGCCTCGGGCCCGCGGCCGGCCCGGATCAGGTGCCAGGCGATCTCCAGCCCCGGTACGTCCCGACCCTCCCGGTCGTCGCCCAACAACCGATCCGCGATCCCAGCGTGCAACACCCGCCGCAGCGGTGACGGGATGGCCAGGTACGCTTCGCGCCGGATCAACTCGTTGATGAACTCGAGTTGCCGCCCGCCGTCCCGCAGCACGCGGAGCGAGGTGAGTTGGATCAGCCCGGTCATCATCTGGCCCAGGCTCAAGTCCGCCAGCCGGTACATCCGGGGATCGTGCAACCGGGTACCCAACACCGCCGCCAGATGCAACACGTTCTTGGTCAGCGGGTCTAGCCGACGGTAGATGCGCTCGAAGCTCTGCCGGTACGTGTGGCTGGGCATGTCGCCCACGGCGACGTCTTCGGTCATGGCGTCCAGCGAGAGGGCCAGGCACTGATTCCCGTGGTCCCGCCAGTCGTGTACCAACAGCTCGAGCGCCATGGGGAACCCGGCACCGGCCCGCAGCACCGCCTTGCGGGCGGTGCCGGTCGGGTGGGGCTCCCCCGGCGGAATCAGGGTGTCGATCAGGGATTCGCTCTCCGCCGCTGACAGCGGCCCCAACTCCAGCGACTGCAACCGGATCCGGTCTCCGGCTTCCATCAGCCGCCGGCCACTCGGCAACTCTGCGAGGTCGGCGATACGGGCGGCCGCCAGGATCATCACCGGCGTGGTGGTCAGCTTGCGCATCAACAGGTGCAGCACGGCGATGCTGGCGTCGTCCGCGTGGTGCAGGTCGTCCACCACCAAAATGACCGGTTGTTCCTCCGCCACGTTCACCAGCAAGCGCTCCACGCTCTCGGCCAGCCTGATACGGGTGGCCTCCCCCTGCATGGCCGGGACTCGTGGCAGGTCGGGGAACCGATCCCCAACTCGGGTGATGATCTGTGCCAGATCGGCCAGCGCCGCCGGCTCGGTGCACGATGCGCCAGGCCGGTCTATCAGGTCCTCCACCAGGGTGCCTATGGCCGCATACGGCACCTTCTGCTCCAGGGCATGGCCTTGTGCCCGGGCCGGCACCGCACCCTCCAGACCTGCCGCCGTAGCCAGCCGATGCAGCAACGTGCTCTTCCCCACTCCCGAATCGCCCAAGACCATGTAGTGGCACGGTTGGCCAGCCCGGCTCGATTCCCACGCCTCATACAGCCGACGGTATTCCGGAGCCCGTCCGACGAACGGTCGATCCTTCCACTGATCCGTGGGCACCGGGGCGATTTCCGAGGTGTGCTGGCGCTCCAGGCCCCGATGCCTCAGGCGAACGGCGATCCCCTCGAGCAGCGGGGACGGGACGGCGTCCAGTTCTTCGGCAAGCTGGCTCCGCCAGGCTTCGTACACCTTGAGGGCCGACAGCCGATCGCCGGCGAAGGCCCTCGCCTCCATCTTGGCACGAATGCCTTGCTCGTTGAGTTCGTCGAGTTGGAGCATCCGATCCGCGTAGTGCTCGATTTGGTTGAAATCTCCGGTCCGGCGGCAGCGATCCATGAGGCTTGCCAGTGCGTCCCCGATGCGTGGCTGCCAGCGTGCCCGCTGGCCGTCGCACCAGTGGGCGAACTCCTGGGCGTCGGGAATGTCGAAGTCTTCCAGGAAGCCACTGACGTCGAGCGCCGGTATCAGGTCGGTCGCGAGTACATCGCCCCGGGCCAGGCGATCGAGATCCAGCTCGAGGTCCGGTGCATTGAGACGCACCCAGCCGCGGCCGCGCTCCAGGCAGTCCCGGCCGAGTTTGGCGCGCAACACCGATAACGCGGTGGCCAGCGAGTGGCGCCCCTCGAACGGCGGTGCCTTCTCCCACAGCAGCGTCGCCAGGCGGTCCCGTCGCTGCGGTACCCTCGGCTCTACTGCCAGGTAGACCAAGAGCGCCAGGTGCTTTCGGGTCTTGAGGCGAACCGGCCGACCATCGGGCGCCACCAGGCGGGGCTGCCCCAGACAGTGCAAGGCAAACGGCTGTGACATGGAGAACCTCAGCAAGAGGATCCAACATGGCATGCCCGGCTCAACCTACAGTCAAACCGATGCCTCGCAAGAATTTGGACCGCCAGCCACGACGACGTCGAGTGACCCGGGAAGGCGTGACGGCCCTCACGGCGGTCGAACCCTTTCGGGCGCATTATCCACTTCCCGTGGGCATAGCCGTTGCCATATCCCTAGGCGAATACTACGGGATCAACTCGGCTACCATAGTCATAACACGTTGTATTACAACAAGATAGAGCAAGTCGACCCGAAGTCGCCGCCGGCGCCACCGTACCCACACGAGGACAGGGAATCCATGAGAACACTGCAATTTGCCAAGATAGTTGCCGGCCTGGGACTTACCTTCGGCGCCGCCGCCTGTAGCGACAACGGCCCCGAAACGGTCGAGCTCACGGCCGCCAATTCGCCCGCCGTGGCCGCGGCCGCCCTCGAGGCGATGAACCTGTCGCTCGACGGGCTCGACAACGACGCCATCGATATTGCGGGCTTTGCCGGTGGCTTCGGCGCTCCGGTCCTGGCGGCCATCCACCCCAACGGCGTTCCGGCGGCGTTCAACGCGCCGGACGGCTGTCCCTCGTTCTCACCCGATCCGCCGGTCGACAGCGACGGCGACGGCGTGCCCGACAACGCGTTGTTCACCTTCGATCCGCAGTACTGCACCTTCCAGGGTCAGGGCGGGACGATGATCATCACCGGCAGTGTCCGGGTGTCCGATCCCGCCTCGGTGGCGATCGGTGCCGACGTGGCATTCAACCAGGTGACCTTCGCCCAGTTCGAAGACGGGACCACCGAGCCGGTCTTCGCCTTGGTGTTCGACGGCACCCGCTCGCTTCGGGGACAGCCCACGTCGCTCACCCTGGACGAGAACTTCAGTTTGTTCGTCCAGGCCGGCGGGGAGCAGGCTGGATTCACCAACCAGGCCAGCCTCAGCTTCACGCCCACCGGGGGCGCCACCATCGACTTCGACCTGGACCTCCCCAACGGTGACGTCGACTGGAACGGTACCTTCTCGGCGCAGAGCCCCGAGGGTTTCTTCGTGCTCACGGTGGAGACGGTGCAGACGCTGTCGTACGACGCGGCGTGCCTCAACCCCGAGAGCGGTGAGGGCAGCATCGTAGCCGGCGTACTGCGCCTGTCTGCCGCCAGCAGCGACGGCGCGGGGGTGGTGCAGGTGACGTTCAATGGCTGTGGGGTGGAGCCGACGGTGGAGTTCGCGGGATCGACTGCTTGATCTGAGGCGGTCAGGCGGACGGGCGGTCAGACGGACCAGTCCGATACAGAGCGAGGGCTCGCGCTTGGTGTGGGCCTGTTGCTTTGGAGTGGGTGAGACCTGGGTCCTGGCCACGGCTCCACGTGCTGGGTAGTCTCGGACTTCACTTCAGTGGGGCGGCGGGGCCTCCGCACTCTGCACTCCGCACCATCCCCCCGGCCCCCTGGCGCCTGGACCGGCTCTCCTCATATTCTAGGGCGTCCCCTCTCCAAGGCGCCCGGTGCCCGACATCCAGCAACGTCTCAACACGGCCCTCGAGGGCCGCTACCGCATCGAGCGCCAGCTAGGCGCGGGTGGCATGGCATTCGTCTACCTGGCGCGTGACCTCAAGCACGATCGCGACGTAGCCCTCAAGGTGCTGCGGCCCGAGCTGGCGGCCCACTTGGGGGTCGATAGGTTCGCGCGTGAGATACACATCGCCGCCCAGTTGGAACACCCCCACATCCTGACGCTGATCGACTCGGGCGAGGCCGACGGCCTGCTGTACTACGTCATGCCCTACATCGAGGGCGAGTCGTTGCGTGAGAAGTTGGACCGCGAGGGTGCGCTCCCGATTCCCGAGGCTGCCCGCATCCTGCGGGAAGTGGCCGACGCTCTGGCGTACGCCCACGGGCAGGGTGTGGTGCACCGCGACATCAAGCCCGATAACATCATGCTGTCGAGTGGCCATGCCGAGATCATGGACTTCGGCGTGGCCAAGGCGGTAACCGACGCCACCGGGGCCGAGTCGATCACCAGCACCGGTATGGCCATCGGTACCCCAGCCTACATGGCGCCGGAACAGGCCGCGGCGGATCCCAAGGTGGACCACCGGGCGGACATCTACGCCGTCGGGACCATGGGCTATGAAATGGTGGCGGGACGGCCGCCCTTCGTGGGCGCGACGCCACAACAGGTGCTGGTGGCGCACATGACCGAGACCCCGACGCCGGTGACCGATCACCGAACCGACGTCCCTCCCGGCCTGGCCGACGTGGTCATGCGGTCACTGGCCAAGCTTCCCGCCGACCGATGGCAGAGCGCTGGGGAGATGGTGCCGCTGCTGGAGGCCGCGTCGACCCCTGGCGGCGGTGTCACCCCGACGGAAACGCATCCGGTTTCGCGGGGCACGCGGAAGACACGGTGGGCGGCGGTTGCGGCCATCGCCCTGATGGCGGTTGCAGGGGTGGTGGCCGTGATGGGCCGCGGTTCGGGCGCGGCGGAACTCGATGCCAACCTGGTTGCCGTGGCGCCGTTCGACGTGCTGGGCAATGACCTCGAGCTGTGGCGCGAAGGGCTGGTGGACGTGTTGTCACGCAACCTGGACGGCGCGGGCCCGCTCCGGACCGTTTCGCCCACGGTGGTGATCCGTCGCTGGAGCGGCCGGGCGGATCCGGCGTCCGCTGCGGCGTTGGGTCGTAAGACCGGCGCCCGCCTGGCGGTGTTCGGCCAGCTGGTCGGCACCGGTGGCGACTCGGTGCGCCTGAGTGCCAGCCTGCTGGACGTAGCGAGCGGAACGGTCATCGGGGAGATCGAAGTACGCGATGCCCGCGACCGCATGGACCGGGTGGCCGATTCGGTCACCATGGCACTGTTGAACGAGTTGGGGCGGACCCGCCCGATCGGCTCCGTGCGGCTCACCTCGTTTGCCTCGAGTTCGCTGGGCGCGGTCAAGTACTTCCTCCAGGGTGAACAGCACTACCGCCGCTCCTCGTTCGATTCGGCGCGGGTCTACTACGAGCGGGCGGTGGAGCTGGATTCGAGCTTCGCTCTGGCCTACAACCGGCTCAGTACCGTGTGGGGCTGGCAGGCCACCATGTTCGACTCGCTGTCAGGCTACTACGGCATCAGGGCCGGGGAACTCAACCGGGGGCTTCCGCCCAGGGACTCGCTCCAGATCGCCATCGATTCTCAGTTCAACGCGGCCAGTTCGATGTGGTCCGTCGGCCCCGAGTTCATGGCCCTGGTCAGGCGGTTGTTCGCCAGCGCCGAGGAAGCCACCCGCCGCTACCCCGACGACCCCGGCCTGTGGAACCTGCGGGGTGAGGTCGAAACTCACTACGGTTTCTTTACCGGGGTGGAATACGACCAGGCGTTCGAGTCCTTCAAGCGGGCCATCGAACTCGACTCGGCGTTCGCCCCACTCTATATCCACCCCGTGGAGTTCGCGCTCCGCTATCAAGGGCCCGATTCGGCCCAGGCATACATCGACCGTTACCTGGCGATGGGGTCCTCCGACAAGCACGTGGGTGGCATGCGCTTGGTTTCGTTGTTGCTGGATCCGACCACGGCGGCGTCCGCCGAAACCCAACAATTCCTCGACACGGCATCGGCCAACCCTATTTCATCTGCCTATCTCGCGTTGTGGGATGAGGCCGACCCCGCCGAGGTGGCCATCCGGCTATCACGGTTATTGGCCGAGGGGCGTCCGGGGTTCCGGCCATGGAGCAGCCCGCAGACCGGCCGGCGCCAGGTGTTCCGTTCGCTCGTGCGGCGGGGGAGGGTGCAGGAGGCGGCGGAACTCGAGTTCCACAGTAGCTATCACATCCTGCAGTTGGTTGCCTTGGGCGCGATCCCTGACGACTCTGCGAAGGTGGTCTTCCGACACTGGCTCGAGGTGGGGAACGACCGAATCTCCACTCTGTGGTGGTTTGCCCAGCGGGGCGACACCGCCGCGGTCCTGGACTACATCGATGCTCTGGCGAATCCCACAGCGTTCGAGGAGCGGGTGGCGCCTTACGCCCGGCAAGCCTCGCAGGCCTATCTAGCGTTGGCGCGCGGCGACACGGCCGCCGCCGTCTCCCTGTTTCGTGAGGTGCCCGATTCTCTCTGCTGGACCTGCACTTACGTACGGTTGACCCGGGTACGACTGCTGGCGGCGACCGGGCAGGACGCCGAGGCGGCCCGACTGCTCGAGCCGAGACTCAGCCGGTTTCCCCACGGGCTCGAGCCCGTCTGGATCCTGGAACGCGGCCGGGTCAACGAGCGGTTGGGCAACAGGGAAGCGGCAATCGACGCCTATCAGTTCGCGGCCGACGTGTGGCGCCATGCCGACCCCGATCTGCAAGGGTCCGTCGATGAGGCAAAGGCGGGGCTCGAACGTCTCACCGCGGAACCGCGTTAGCGCTCCCCATCGGAAAGAAGCATGTTGCAGCAGCAGGCACCCATCCCGGGAGGAACCATGAAAGTGACGGTTGGAAAAGCCGGTATCCTAGCGCTCGTGTTGGTGGGCTTTCTCCTCGGGTGGGTGGCCGAACGGACCGAGGTGCTGCATCCGGATGCAATACTAGCTCAGCAGGAGCCGTCAGCATCACCTACCAAGGCCCTGGCCGGCCGTGACGTCTACTACCCCGGCTCCGAGGACTTGGCGCCCGACGAGATGCGGGTGGTGGCCTGCGGTACCGGCATGCCCAATGCCCGGCCCAGCCAGGCGGCGGCCTGCTGGCTGCTGGAGTTGGGCAACGGCGACAAGTTCATCTTCGATATTGGACTGGGATCGGCCGAGCGGATCGCCGCGCAGAAGATACCCTATGATTACCTCGACAAAGTCTTCCTCGGCCACCTCCACGCCGACCACATCGGCGACCTCGACGCCCTGTGGGTCGGCGGCGTCACCGGCAACCGGGTGAAGCCGCTCCGCGTGTGGGGGCCCAACGGTACCAAACCCGAGTACGGCACCAAGTACATGGTCGACCGGATGAAGGAGATGTACACCTGGGACAAGGCCTCGCGAATGGGGAACGTCGACATCCGCGGGCTGGAGATCGAGGTGACCGAGTTCGACTACACCGCCGTCAACGCGGTGATCTACCAGGAGAACGGGGTTACCATCAGCACCATTCCCGCCATCCACGCGCTCGATGGCTCGGTCAGTTTCATTGTCGAATGGAACGGCCTCAAGTTCGCGTTCTCCAGTGATACCTACCCCAACAAGTGGTGGATGGAGTATGCCGCGGGCGCCGACATTGCGATACACGAGTGTTTCGCTTCCCCGCAGATTTTGGTGGACAAGCAGAAGTTCACCCCCGGCACCG
>SMVY01000026.1 GCA_004357415.1 Gemmatimonadota bacterium | reverse complement strand
GCACCTGGTCAAGAAGAACCCCGACGCGGCAATGTCGGAACCGGTGGAACCCATCACCTGGTGGATCGAGAACACCACTCCCGAGGAGCTTCGGCCGACCATTCGTGACGCAGCTCTGGCATGGAACTACGCGTTCGAAGCAGCCGGCTTCCGCAACGCCGTCGTGGTGAAGGTCCAACCTGATGACGCCGATTGGGACGCCGGCGACATTCGCTACAACGTGCTGCGCTGGACCTCGTCGCCGAGGCCCCCATTTGGCGGCTATGGACCCAGCTTCGTGAACCCGCGAACCGGCCAGATCATCGGGGCCGACATCATGCTCGAGTTCGTCTACGTGACGAACCGCCTCTTCCAGGACCGCGTATTCGAGACCGCTGCCCTGGGCCTGCCGGACAATACCGGCGCCCTCGGTGGATTCTCATCAGAGGACCCACAGGCGTGTAGCCTCGGCCTCCACCTGCACAACAACACCTTGTTCGGCCTGCACGCCCTCAAAGCGTTCGGCGCCAACGAATACGAGATGGGCGAATACCTCAGCTCGTCGCTGTATTTCCTGGTACTGCACGAAATCGGTCACACGTTGGGACTCAACCACAACATGAAATCGTCCCAACTGCACACCATCGAGCAGATCAACGACGTGGAGCGCACAGCCGCCATGGGACTCTATGGCTCGGTCATGGACTACCCGGCGGTCAACATCGCTCCCCGCGGCACCACGCAGGGGCAGTACTTCACCACCAGGCCGGGGCCCTATGACCTCTGGGCCATCGAGTTCGCCTACTCGCCGGCCTCGAGCGATTCCAAGGCCGAAGCGGAACGACTGGAAGCGATCCTCAGCCGGTCCACCGATCCCATGCTGTTCTTCGGCAATGATGCCGACGACATGCGGTCTCCCGGTAAGGCGATCGACCCGCGGGTCATGATCAACGACATGTCCCGCGATGCCATCTCCTACGGTATCGATCGCATTGAACTCGCCGACGATGTCATGAAAGATATCGGCACCAAGTTCGCCGTCCCCGGACAGTCCTACCATGAGATGCGCAACGCCTACTTCACGCTCACCGGCCAGCAGTCGTGGGCGCTGTGGACCATTTCACGGTTCATCGGAGGGGTGTACATCGACAGAGCCATGGTGGGTCAAACCGGCGCCACCCAGCCGTTCACTCCCGTGGACGCGGCGGATCAGAGGCGTGCCTTGCAAGCCCTGGCCAAGTACGGATTTTCGCCGACAGCGTGGTCAGCGCCGGCGGATCTCTATCGGCACCTGCAGAGCCAGCGCCGCGGGTTCGGTTTCTTCTCTTTCACCGAAGACCCCAAAATTCACGGCCGCGTGCTCGGCATTCAGCAGGTCACCCTGATGCACCTGCTGCACCCGACGGTCCTGGGCCGTATCAGCGACACGGAGTTGTACGGCAACGGCTACCCACTTGCGGAGTACATGGTGGACCTCAACCGGGCCATCTTCAGCGCTGACGCTCGCGGGTCGGTCAACACCTTCCGGCAGAACTTGCAACTCGACTACACCAACCGGCTGCTCGCCATCATGGTCCGCACCAGCGGCTACAGCTACCCCGCCAAGTCCATGGCGCTCAGAAACCTGAACGCCATCAAGGCACTGGCCGCGGGCAACGAGACGGGGGATGTTCTGAGCCGGGCTCATCGCGCCCATTTGGTGTACATCATCGAGGAAGGACTCGACGACTACTAACCTCCCTTGTGCCATGTGACTAGCCCCCCGACCGCCAAGCGGCCGGGGGGCTAGTCACATCTCATCATTGAACAGTCGCGGAAGCCGCTGCTACATGCCCAGCAACGGAATCCCAATACCGAAGTTCAAGTGGATGTCGTGCTGGGTCTTGAGTTCGGCCCCAGGCAAACCCACCAACGCGGGATCCAGATTGTAGATGTAATCCTCAGCCGTCACCATCAAGTGGATGACCGGACCCAGTCTCACGCCGAGACTGATGCCAAGCACCCCACCAAGATCCGGGGTGTTGGACGCGCCGGCGTAGGCCTCGCCGCCCCGAGACGTAAGACTCAGGCCGCCGCTCAATCCCAGCGACAACGGACTCGACGCGGGCAACACCTGCACCCACAACTGCCCCGTGCCGGTTACCAGGTTGGCGCTAAGCGAAGTGTCCGGAAGGCTCACGCCGCTCGAGGAGAGCACCACCGAACTGGGCGTATAGGCGCCCGAAACCTCAATGCCGAAGCGGCCAAAGCCGATCGACATGCGGCCGCCGATGGACAGGGCGATCTCCTGTTTGAGCTGGCCGATCTCACCGGGATTGCCTTGCAATGCGGCAGTTACCAACGGTTGCGTCGGCACATAGACGCCGATCTCGGGAGCGATGCTGAACTGAGCGTTGAGGCTCGCTGGCATTACCACCAAGAGAGCAGCCACGGACAACCGTGCCGCAGCCCTCCGAAACCAATCCATGTCTCGACTGAACCAATCCATATCCCGCATGATCGTCTCCATAGTGTATGTATCAGCTACCCAAGCCACCCAGCCGGCCCATCGGCAAGGCAAAACGGCAATCGGCAGGCCACCGAATTGGCTACGCTAAGTTGCTATTGGTCAACGATTTAGTTACTCAATGCAGGATTTAGCACTGGGCTGACCTCCTAGCATTCTGCGGCAGACCATGGCATGGGCGTGTGATCTGGAACCCATGCTCATACCTTTCGCGGACCCATCGTCCGGAGACCGACCATGCGCTGGAAACCCCTCCTCTTCGTTGCCGTGCTCAGCGGAACCGGCGGCACTGTCGCGGCCCAAACCGAACACGGCGCGTTCATCATCACGCTGGGGAGGGACACGGTAGCCATCGACCAGTACGCCAGGACCGCCCGATTCCTGGACGGCGCGCTGCTGATCCGAAGCCCGGTAACGAGAGTGGCCACCTACAAGGCCAGCTTGCGAGAGGACGGCACCATCGAGCGGCTCGAGAGCCGGTGGTGGACCCCCGTACCCGACGCCGGACCGCCACAGCCGGCGGACGTGGTCGCCACTTTCTTCGGCGACAGCGTGAGGATCGACTACCTGCGCGGGAGCGACATCCGACAAGTCACGGTAGCCGCCGGTCATGGAACGGTTCCCCTGGTGCACTCCGTGTACTCGGCGGTGCTCTATGAGCAGGCCTTGCGGCAGGGCTTCAGCGCCGGGAGCAGGGATTTCTCGGTGGAGTGGCTGGCGCTCGGCCGGCGGGCGCGGGTCAGTACCACTTCGGTTGCCGCCAGGGGTCAGGATTCGGTGTCGATCGAGTTCTTTGCCGGCACCATGGTGGCCCGAGTGGACGACATCGGGCATATCCTGGGGCTCCACGGGCAGGAATCCACCGCCAAGTTCACGGCCGAGAGGGTGGCGGATATCGATATGGAACTGGTGGCCGCAGACTTCGGAGCCAGGGATGCCGCCGGCCGAGGTTTGGGCACCATGTCACCCCGCGACACGGTGCGCGGCTTGGTGTCGGGCGCAATGCTGGAAGTGGACTATTCACGCCCCAGCAAGCGTGACCGAATCGTTTGGGGTGGCGTGGTGCCCTGGAACACAGTGTGGCGAACCGGTGCCAACCTGGCCACGCACTTCACCACCGACGCGGACCTGGTAATCGAGGGCGTCACGGTACCGGCCGGAAGCTACACCCTGTTCACCTGGCCTACCCAGCAGGAAACCCAACTGATCATCAGCAAGCAGACAGGCCAATGGGGCACCGTGTACCGCGAGGAGAACGACCTGGCCAGGATCGTCATGCGGGTCGAGCAACTCGATCAACCGGTGGAGAAATTCACCATCACCATCGGCGACCATGATGGAACGGAGATGATCGCCCTAGAGTGGGACGACCGGCGGTATTGGGTTCCGGTGGCGGTCAAGGGAGAGTAGACCGCATCGCTTTCTGCACCCGTTCGATCATCATCACCCCGTTGCCGTTGGCGGGGTCGAGCCGCACGGAGCGCCGGTAGTTTTCCAGCGCGCGAGGATAGTCACCAGCCGTGAAATAGGCCTCACCAAGACTATCATACGTGTTCGACGCGGCCGGATATTGGGCCACGTTCATCTGGAACACGATGGTAGCCTCCCGCACCAACTCGGCCCGCAACAGGCTGTAGCCCAGCGCGTTGAGCATCCCCTCCTCGAACGCCTCGGATGGCTCACTCTTACGCAACAGTCGATAGCGGGAAATGCCGGCCTCGATGCCATCGGTATTAATGACCTCCTCCAACTCCAGACGAACCAGCCTGGCGGGCGCGTCCCACGATTGGTAGTCGAGCCAGGCCACGGAAGGATGAACTCCTTCGGCAACGGCCTCCAGCAGGTCCGCCAACAGTAGCATCCCGTTGTCGCTGTTGCTGAACATCACCAATCCCGATCCATCCGCCGGATAGCCGAGCACAAACGCCCGGTAGCCGCCGTTGTGGCCCCAGTGCCAGAGGGCCACACCCCGGTCGCCACCGACTTCCAATCCCAAACCGAGGCCCCATTGTACCCCGGCTGCCACATCGGCCTGCGGCGACATCATCGCCGTGTGCAGCGAATCACTCAGTCGTCCTCCCTGCATGACGGCGACGAGAAACCGACCATAGTCGGCGGTGGTCGTGTGGAGGCTCCAGGCCGCGTTGGCGTCGTCAGCCACTTCCTGCTTGTCCCGAGGACTGCCGTCCACTCCGTGGCCGACCGCCACGTTGGCCCCACCCTCCGGCGTGTTGGTCCAGCGATAGCTGGAGCGGTTCATGCCAAACCGATCGAATACCAGACGCCGGGCCAACACCTCCAGGGATTCACCGGTCAGGTGCTCCACCGCGCGCTGGAGATAGACGAACCCTTCGCCTGAGTATTGGAACTCCGTTCCCGGTTCGTGCAGGTAGTTGAGGGGTTCGCCCTGGGGGCGCCAGTCAGGCAGCCCACTGCTGTGGCTCAGCACCATGCGCGCCGTGACCTGTGCGGTCCGTTCGTCGTGGCTCAGGTCCTGGTACTGGTAGTACTCGGCCAGGGGCCGATCGAGGTCCAGCACACCCGCATCGACCAACTGGAGGACGGCATAGGCAAACACCGGCTTACCCAGCGAGGCAGCCTCGAACACGGTTTGACCGTCCACCGGTTCCATGGTATCGCTGCTGCGGACGCCGTACCCCCGGGTCCAACCGAGGGCGCCGTCCTCGATGACCGTCAACTGCAGACCGGGCACCCCAGAAACCTGCATCAGTTCGAGGACACGTTGATCCTCACTCCCCTGCCCAGCGGCACTGCCCACCATCAAGATGGTAAGCGCTCCGGCGCCCATCATGCTCTTGTATACCATCGAAACCCATTCCTCCCTAGTGACACCAGCCACCCTGCGCACTGCGACCTGCAACCTGCGCACTCAATAAAGATCTCCCCGTACTAATCCTCGGACCGAAACGGCACATCCACCACCATCCCATCCCTGGCGACTTGGGTGCGGGGAAACACCGCGGTCGCCTCATCCACCATCTCCGGGGCCTCCCGGCTGTACCGGGCGGAGATATGGGTAAGCACCAACCGGCCTACGGCGGCATCGCGCGCCGTTTCCGCAGCCTGGAGGGCGGTCGAGTGGCCGGTCTGCTGCGCCCGGTCGGCTTCTTCGTG
>SMVY01000025.1 GCA_004357415.1 Gemmatimonadota bacterium | reverse complement strand
CTGATTCGTGATGACAAGGTCCACCAGATTTTTTCGGCGATGCAGTCAGGCAAGAAGCATGGGATGCAGACGATGAACGACTCGCTGTACAATCTCTACATCCAGCGGGAGATCCTCATGGAGGAGGCGCTCCGGTGTTCTCCGGATCCCAGTGGACTCATGCGCATGGCGGGACAGACGCCGGTGGAAGAGCAGGATTTCGTGAACGTTGATGACAAGAACGCCCGCCCGGCGTATCGCTGATCGAAGGAGGTCGCCCCATGCCGCTTTTCGAATACACCGCCAAGAACTCCCAAACGGGCCAGATCATGAAGGGCCAGCGGGAGGCACCGTCGCAGGACGACGTCGTCCGGTATATCCGCAATAATCGCATGATCCTCGTGAGTATCCGCGAGGCCCCCAAGACTATCAATATCAGCTTCGGCAAGAAGCGGATCACCACCCGGGATCTGGTCATTTTTACGCGCCAGTTCGCCACGATGATCAACGCCGGCCTGCCGCTGGTCCAGTCGCTGAACATCCTCGCCCAACAGACGGAGAACAAGTCGCTCGCCGACGTGACCCACACCGTCGTCTACGATGTGGAGGCGGGCAACACCCTAGCCGACGCGCTGTCCAAGCATCCGAAAGCGTTCCCCGACCTGTTCGTCAACATGGTCGCGGCAGGTGAAGCCGGTGGTATTCTCGATACCATTCTGTTGCGGCTGGCCACGTTCCTCGAGAAAAATGACGCGCTGATGCGCAAGGTGAAGGGCGCCATGGTGTATCCGGCCGTCATCTTCTCGGTGGCCGGTATCGCCATCGCGATTCTGTTGATCTTCGTCATCCCGACCTTCCAGGCCATGTTCGCCTCGGTCAACATGGAACTGCCGCTGCCGACCCGGATCGTGATCGGGATGTCGGGAATCCTGATCGGCTACTGGTGGGCCATCATCGCCGCCGCCGTCATCGGATCCTTCGCCTTCCGGCAATACTACCAGACGGACGGCGGACGAAAGAACGTGGATAGGGCACTGCTCGCCGCGCCCGTCGTCGGCGACCTCTTGCGCAAGTCAGCCGTGTCACGGTTCACCCGCACGCTCGGCACGTTGATCTCCTCGGGCGTGTCAATTCTCGATGGGCTCGAGATCACCGCCAAGACCGCCGGCAACAGGGTGGTCCACGACGCGGTCATGGAATCACGCCAGTCCATCGCCGGTGGTGAAACCATCGCCGCACCGCTGTCCAGGTCGAAGGTCTTCCCACCGATGGTCATCTCCATGATCTCCGTCGGCGAACAAACAGGTGGTCTGGACGAGATGCTGTCCAAGATCGCCGACTTCTACGACGAAGAGGTGGACGTGGCCGTGGGCACGCTCCTCTCGCTGCTAGAGCCGATCATGATCGTGGTCCTCGGCGTCATCGTCGGCGGCATGGTGGTAGCCATGTACCTGCCGATCTTCGACATGATGAACGCGGTGCAGTAAGCGGGGGCAGCGAGGGCCGCGAGGGCCGCGGGGGCAGTGATGCTCTCGCGGCCCTCGTCGTTATGAAGGCGGACAGGCGGACAGGCGGGCAGGCGGTCAGGGCGGTCAGGGCGGTCAGTTGTTACCACAACAGTCGTTGACACGTTGGTGGCGAGTTGACAGCTTGGCGCTGCCCCCGCTGCCCCCGCTGCCCCCGCGACACGCTCCGTGAAGCCCGCTTGCAACAGGGAGCCATCCCGGGCTCCTGGAGGTAACGAGACCGCGTTCTCCGTTGCGGCTGTAAACTGTTGCTATACAATATGTTATGGTGCCAGAAGCTGACGGGCGGACACCCCGGTGTCCCAGGGCACACCCCTTGCCCTTCCCCTTAGGCAGCCTGAGGCCCCACGTGCCGCGTGGGGCGGTCTCCGGTTATGAACCGCATTTCAATATTCGGTACCTCTATGATGCAAGATCTGTCAGTGGGCGCACCCGGGATCGTGGTTGAGTGTTCGAGCGAGGTGGATACGTCCACCGTGCTGACGCCGGAGGCTCTGGGCTTCTTGAGCGAATTGGCCTCGCGGTTTGCGCCGAGGATCGATGCACTCCTGCGCCAACGGGCCGACCGGAGGGAGCGTCTCCGTGCGGGGGAGCACCTGGATTTTCTGCCCGAGACCAGGGTAGTGCGCGAGGCGGACTGGAGGATTGCTCCGATCCCTGACGACCTGCAGCGGCGGCAAGTTGAAATTACCGGGCCGGTCGACCGCAAGATGATCATCAATGCGCTCAATTCCGGCGCGGACGTCTTCATGGCGGACTTTGAGGACGCCAATTCGCCCATGTGGGCGAATATCATCGCCGGGCAACAGAATCTGATGGACGCCGTCCGGCGGACCATCGATTTCGTCGATCCGGCGAGCGGCAAGCACTATTCCTTGGCCAGTCGGATAGCGACGCTCATGGTCCGGCCCCGCGGGCTGCACTTGCCCGAGCGCCACCTGACACTCGACGGCGTTCCGGTGCCGGCCGCGTTGGTCGACTTTGGCCTTTACTTCTTCCACAACGCATTGCCGCTTCTCGAACACGGTACCGGGCCGTACTTCTACCTCGCCAAACTCGAGAGCCACAACGAAGCCCGGCTGTGGAACGAAGTGTTCCTGTTTGCTCAGGGGCATTTGGCAGTACCCCGGGGGACCATCAAGGCCACCGTTCTGATCGAAACGGTGCCGGCGGCGTTTGAAATGGACGAGATCCTGTTTGCCCTGCGCGAGCACTCGGCCGGCCTCAACTGCGGGCGCTGGGACTATATCTTCAGCTTCATCAAGTGGGTACAGCACGATGCCGGGGCGGTCCTTCCTGACCGCTCCCTGATCACCATGGAACAACCCTGCATGCGGGCCTACACTCAGTTGGCGATCAAGACGTGCCACCGCAGAGGAGCGCATGCCATGGGCGGCATGGCGGCACAGATCCCCATCAAGAACGATCCGGAGGCCAACGAGGCAGCGCTCGAGAAGGTCAGGGCCGACAAGCGGCGTGAAGCCGAGGACGGTCATGATGGGACGTGGGTGGCGCACCCGGCTCTGGTGCCGATAGCCCGCGAGGTGTTCGCTTCGTATCTCGACGGTCCCAACCAACTCGACCGCATGCGCGAGGACGTGAACGCCACCGCCGAAGATCTGCTGGCGGTGCCGACCGGGGAACGCACCGAGGAGGGGCTGCGGCTCAACATCAGGGTCGGAATCCAGTACCTCGAAGCGTGGCTGCAGGGGAGAGGTGCGGTGCCGCTGTACCACCTGATGGAAGACGTGGCCACCGCCGAAATATCACGAACGCAGGTGTGGCAGTGGATCCGGCATCAGGCAACCCTGAATGACGGAAGGATCGTCACGCCCGCGTTGGTCGAGATGGCCATCTCCCAAGAGTTGAACGTGATCGAATCCGAAATCGGGGAGGCGCGGATGCACAGCGGTCGTTTCGAAGAAGCTACCGACCTGTTTCGTCAATTGTGCCTGGCGCCTGAGTTGGCCGAATTCCTGACGATCCCGGCCTATGCCATGCTCGAGACCGAACAGCTCATCCACTACGAAGGGGATCGATGATGGCCGCAGTGACAAGCACGGTTCCGGACATACTCGAACTCGATCACCGCGCCGATCGCTGGGCCGGCATCCACCGGCCCTACTCGGCTGAGCAAGTGGAGTTGCTTCGGAACACCATCGCCATCGAACACACCCTCGCCAACATCGGGGCGCGCCGTCTGTGGGATCTGCTAACGACCCAGGACTACGTTCCGGCGCTTGGCGCAGTCACCGGCAATCAAGCGATGCAGCAGGTCCGCGCCGGGCTGCAGGCTATCTACGTGAGCGGCTGGCAGGTCGCCGCTGACGCCAACCAGGCGGGACAGACGTATCCCGACCAGAGCCTCTATCCCGTAAACAGCGTCCCGCAGCTGGTCCGCCGCATCAATCAGGCACTCATGCGCGCCGACCAGATCGAACACGCGGAGCAAAACGGGGAGGGCCCCTACTGGTTTGCCCCGGTCATTGCCGATGCCGAGGCCGGATTCGGCGGCCCGCTGAACGCGTTCGAACTCATGAAGGCCATGATCGAGGCCGGGGCAGCGGGCGTCCACTTCGAGGACCAGCTGTCCTCAGAGAAGAAGTGCGGCCACCTGGGCGGCAAGGTGCTGATCCCAACCGCCCACTTCATCAGGACACTCGTGTCCGCCAGATTGGCGGCCGATGTTCTCAACGTGCCGACCGTGCTCATCGCCCGGACCGACGCCAATAGCGCCAAACTGCTCACCAGTGACGTCGACCCGTACGACCACACGTTCATGACCGGGGAACGCACTCCAGAGGGCTACTTCCGGATCAGCGACGGCCTCGAATGCGCCATTGCGCGCGGCCTGGCCTACGCTCCCTACGCCGATCTGCTCTGGTGTGAGACCGCCAGGCCGGATCTGGACGAGGCCCGCCGGTTTGCCGAGGCGATCAGGGAGGAGTACCCCGACAAGCTCCTGGCCTACAACTGCTCACCCTCGTTCAACTGGCGACGGAATCTAGACGCGTCCACCATCGAGAGGTTCCAACGAGAGCTCGGTGCCATGGGGTACAAGTTCCAGTTCGTGACCCTGGCCGGGTTCCACCAGTTGAACCATGGGATGTTCGAGCTGGCCAGGGGCTATCGCGATCGGGGAATGGCGGCCTACGCCGAGTTGCAGGACGCCGAGCTTGCGTCGGAGGCCCACGGGTACAGCGCCACCCGCCATCAACGCGAGGTCGGGACCGGCTACTTCGATATGGTCAGCCAGGTGATCTCCGGCGGTGCCAGTTCGACCACGGCACTGGCGGATTCCACGGAAGCGGCCCAGTTCTGAGGGGCCTGAGGGAATAATGAAGGCCAGGAATAATGAATGCCACGGGAATATCGAAGTTCTGGCTTCTCGAGTTCACTTCGTTATTCGATATTCCCTCGGCGCGGTCTTGCCTCCCTGTCGCCACATGACAGACGTTCCCTACGGGCCGTCCAGCAAATTCTGCCACTAGTCCATCCTACGATTAGCCTGATTCCTCACGCGGGCCAAACAACGCCCAGGCGAACCATACCAGCGAGATCACCCACGCGCCATAGAACACCATTCGAACGGGGTGGATGGTGATGCTTCCGATCGTCCCTGGCGGTGCCCCCAACTGACCAAGGACCAACCGGCTCACCTGTTCCACCGAAAACCAACCCCACAGGATCGCCGCCCACAACAGGCCGAGCCGGTTCCACACGCCAGGTCCCATGACCCGCGGGAGCCGGCGGGCACTCATCACGCCCACGACCATCGCGAAGCAGTACATGCTGCCGATGGTGAACGGCCCGGCAATGAGCACCAGAAAGTCGGGTTGCAGCGCTCTCAGTCCCGCCCCGCCGATCCAGGAGGCAACGATAATCGCCATCGAGGCCAACACGAACGCGGTCAGGAAGAATAGAAACGACCGCTTCAACGACCAGAACTTGGTACGCCGACCGTACCCCTCATAGAAAATTGTCCCGGCGATGCGAGTCACGGTGTCCACGATGCCCAGTTGGGTCGAGAACAACACGAAAGCGCCTCCGAGGAGGAACACCACCTGCAACCAGGTACCGCCTCGTTCAGCGAGCACGGCGCCCTGGAGCGCCACCGTCTGGGACAGGTTACCGGCCAACTCGGGGTTGTCGGTTCCGATCGTCGCCGCCACGATCAGGGTGGTGATGACGACGGAGACGATGATCAACAGCACGAACGTTACCAGGAGTTCGGTCCTGGCGACGCGCATCCACTTCAGGTACCGCTGAATACCACGCGGTTCCACGCCGGGGTCGAACACGTAGCCCGTGGCGCTGATGTCTTCGTTGGTGCCCCGAATGCCGGCGATGCGCCCCTGGTAGGTGGCCATGCCGAACCCCTTGTCCCGCAACCACAGTGATTGGGCCAACAGCAGCGTTCCGCCGGACCCGGCGTAGGCGACGGCAAGGAGGAGGGTGGGGAATTGGGAGCCGGTTAGCAATTCCTTGGGTGCCACCCCGAACGAGACCGCCCCGCGGCCCAGGGCCCATATGTGTTCGGGGACGACGCCCACCACCACCAGCGCCACGGCCAGCATGGGGAAGAACCCGAGTACCAGGACGATCTCGAATCGCTCCAGGGAGTTGTAGACGATCTTGGATGCTGCCAGACCGATCCAGATGAAGGCCAGCATGGCCAGGGCGATGGGTTGCCACGGCAGCACCCGCCCGGTAACGGCGGCGACGATGTCACTGGTGAACTCGGCCGACTGCGACGCCCAGCCGGGCCAGAAGAAGCTGATCAGCGTCGCCCCCAGGAAGAACCAGGGCCATAGCGGCCGGCGCGTGAGCCGGGCCATGCCGCCGAACACCGATTCGCCCGTGGCGATGGTCCACCGCTCGATCTCCTGCAACACCACGAATTGGGTCACGACCCCGATCCAAAACAGCCACCAAATCGAGAATCCGTTGACGGCTACCAGGTTGGGCCACAACAGAAACTCTCCGGCACCCAATCCCATGCCGAGGGCGATCACCGATGGGCCGATCAGATGGCGCAGTCGCGGAACACAGGGGACTTCCTGGTAGAGCTTGAACGGTGGGCCGGAGCCGCG
>SMVY01000003.1 GCA_004357415.1 Gemmatimonadota bacterium | reverse complement strand
TGGTCGTGGCTACGCCATGCTCTCCATGCCACAGCGCAAGGGGAACCTCGAGCTGGTGGCCCCTCGGCGCCTGGCCCTGGCCGCCGAGAGCGGAATCCCCGTGCACGTGTGGACCGTCAACGAGCCAGATACCGCCACGCGTCTCTGGCGCGACGGAGTAACGGGGATCATCACCAACGTACCGGCTGTCATGGTGCCGCTGCGCCCATCCCCGGGTGCCGGCCCGACGTGACGGGCACTGCGCGAAGCCATCGCGCTGAGCCCTCGTGGGCCAAATATCCTGACGAGGAACTCCTAGATCTGCGGTTTGCCGACTTGGCGATCACCACGCCCGGCGTTTTTCTCGCTGCCTGCCTGGAGCGGGTCTCCGGGGAAATGGCGCTACGCGGCGTACGGTTCCGTCCCCGCGTGTGGGTCTCGGACGAGTGGTTTTCGCCCGACGGCATCGGCGGCTTTGCGGTACCGTTCTACCTGACCCATCCCCGGCTCGAGCGCCTCGAACGGCGAATGATGTGTGCCGTGGAGGGTGGCACCCGGCGCGAGTGCCTCAAGTTGGTCCGGCACGAGACCGCCCACGCGCTCCAGCACGCCTATCGTTTTGAACGGCGCCAGGACTGGCAGCGGATATTCGGTCGCTCGTCACTTCGGTACCCCGACCGCTACCGGCCCGACCCAACCAGCAGGGACTACGTGCACCACCTGCAGGACTGGTACGCCCAATGTCATCCTGACGAGGATTTTGCCGAGACGTTCTCGGTGTGGTTGCCGCCCCGCTCCCCCTGGCGCAGCCGCTATGCGGGGTGGCCCGCCCTGGCCAAGCTGGCCTACGTGGACCGTCTCATGGGGGAGTTGTCGACTCGTGCCGTTCCCCGAGTCAGCCGCCGGGCCATCGACCCCCTGAACCGACTCCGCACCACCCTTCGGGAGCACTACCGTGAGCGGCGACGACGATTCGGCGTGGACCGGACCACCTCGCTCGACGCTCCGCTCCGGTCGTTCTTCGACGGCGGACGGCCGACGGGACATCGGCACAAGGGGGCCGCTCTCCTGCGCCGCATCAGGCCCGATGTCGAGGCGGGGGTTGCCCCGCGCTCGTTCGAGGCGGAGTATGCATTGGCCATGGTGTATGACGACCTCATCAACCGCTCCGAGGTGCTGGCGCTCCGGACTGCTCGGGGGGAGCAGGCCGTGGTCCGCGACGTGGTTCGTTTCGTCCGCCGGTACCTTGGTATTTCGCTGCGTGACCCCTCGGCCCGGGAGTGGATACCGGTATGATCCCTCGGCGCATCCTGGTGCTCATGCACCCCGATCTCATCCCTCCGAGGACGCTCAAGGGCCACAGCGCGCAGGAAATCAACGTCTGGAAGACCGAGTACGACGTGACGACGACCCTGCGCCGACTAGGTCACACGGTGCGACCCCTCGGCGTCCAGGACGACGTACTCGCCATCCGCAACGCCGTCCAGTCGTGGCACCCCCACATCGTGTTCAACCTGTTGGAGGAATTTCACGGCCAGGCGCTGTTCGACCACCACATCGTCAGCTACCTGGAGTTGCTCCGGATCCCTTACACCGGCAACAACCCCCGCGGGCTGGTGCTGACCCGCGACAAGGCCCAGGCCAAGAAGATTCTGCTGTACCACGGCATCCGGGTGCCGGAATTCATGGTCGTGCGGCGCGGCCACCGAGGGCGGCTTGCCGATCACCTGCACTACCCGGTCATCGTAAAGAGTCTGGTGGAGCACGCCTCGTTCGGGATTTCCCGGTCATCGGTGGTCCATAGCGACGGAGCCCTCGCCGAGCGGGTCACCTACGTCCACCGACAGCTGGAAACCGACGCCATCGTCGAAGAGTACATCGATGGCCGGGAACTCTACGTCGGCGTCATCGGCAACCGGCGCCTCACCGTGCTGCCGATTTGGGAACTCCTGTTCGAGAACCTCCCGGCCAACATGCCGCACATCGCCACCGAGAAAGTCAAGCACGACACCGACGTCCAGGCGGATTGGGGCATCTATCAACGGCCCGCCGATGACCTGGCACCCTCACGGGCGGCACGCATCGAGCGTACCTGCCGGTGCATCTATCGGGCACTCGAACTCGAGGGGTATGCCCGGATCGATTTCCGGCTGCGAGAAGACGGCGCCTTGTTCTTCCTGGAAGCCAACCCCAATCCCGAAATCGCCAAGCGCGAGGAGTTCGCTTCGGCGGCGGCGCACATCGGCATCAGCTACCCGAAGTTGTTGCAGAAGGTGGTGAATCTGGGACTGAGGCGGGGGAAAATGAATAATGAATAAGGTTTTGCCACCTTACACATCGTGACACGATTCATAGGGGGGTGGGTGAGCCTCCTTGCTGCAGCGCAAGAATAGCTGAATACTGAGTACGTCCCGTGCGGCCCATCTGCCAGGAGCGCCTCATGCTTAACCGCCGATCGTTCGTCACCTCCGTTGCCGGTGCCACTCTCGTCCTGCCACCCTTTCGCTCCGACGCCATCAGGCGGGTCCTCCGCGCCACCGAGCAGGCGGGGAAGCGGTCCGCTGGGGACGTAGCGGACGACGAGGAATACTGGAGCCACATCCAGCGCGCCTTCGATACCGATCGTACGCTGATCAACCTGAACAACGGAGGCGTGTGTCCCACGCCGACCCACGTTCTGGAAGCGATGATCCGCGACCTGCAATTCACCAACGAACTCCCGGTAGAGCATATGTGGCGGATATTGGAGCCCAGGGTCGAGTTCGTGCGGCGGGAGTTGGCGGAGGAGTTTGGCTGCGACCCCGAAGAGATGGCGATCACCCGGAACGCGTCGGAGGCCCTGGAGATCATGATCTTCGGCCTCGACCTCGAGCCGGGCGACGAGGTGCTGGTCACCACCCAGAACTATCCCCGGATGATCACCGGGTGGCGGCAACGTGCCCGCCGGGACGGCATCGTGGTGAAGGAGATCTCGTTCACCGTGCCCCCGCCATCACAGCAGCACATCGTCGAGCGGTACGCCGAGGCGATCACCCCGCGGACCAAGGTCATCGAGGTGACCCATATTACCAACTTGTCAGGCCAGATCCTGCCGGTGCGGGAGATCGTCGAACTGGCCCGGCCCCGAGGCATCAAGGTGTTCGTCGACGGCGCCCACGCGTTCGCCCATTTCCCGTTCACCCGTGACGAACTCGGTTGCGATTACTACGGCACCAGTCTGCACAAATGGCTCTTGGCGCCGATCGGTACGGGATTCCTCTACGTTCGCAAGGACAAGCAGCGTGGCCTGTGGCCCCTCATGGCCGCACCGGAATCGATGGACGACAACATCCGCAAGTACGAGGAAATCGGAACGCATCCGGCGGCCAACCACAATGCCATCTCGGCGGCGTTGGCCTTCCACCAGGGCATCGGCGTCGAGCGCAAGATCGCGCGCTTGCGGTACCTGCGAGACCGGTGGGCCAAGCGCCTCCTGGCGGAGAGCGACCGGGTTGCCATTCTCACACCCCTCGATTCCGACTACGGGGGCGCCATCGGGTTGGTGAGTGTCGACGGGATCGACATCAGGGCCCTGCCGGGCTGGCTACGCCGCAACTACGGCATCGTTACCGTGCCGATCCTCCACCCCGAGTTCGAGGGACTCCGGGTGACGCCGAACGTGTATACCACCGTGGACGAGGTCGACCAGTTCGCCGAGGCCATGCTCGACGCCATCGAGTCCGGCATTGAGTAGCCGGACCCGGCCCCGGTGGGGTTTCCGGCCACCGGTCGGGTACATACCTTATTAGAATGGGTCGCGGTCCAGTACCACCGTGCGGGACAACCGCCGAGGGACAGCCTGTGGTGAATACGTGCCGGTCCGAACCACCTTCCGCCCATAATCCGTCGTGAACCAGCCTGAGGCTTCCTCGCAGGATCAGACGCTGTCCCGAGAGGTTTCGGTGTTCCTGGTCCAGTTCTCCATCGGCCTGCACAAGACAGCCACATATCCTCCCAACCACCCGGTCGTCCGGGAAGCCACCGAATCGGTCTACACCCAGCTCCAGGCCCTGCTATCGGAGCGTCAAATGCTGGCGATGGGGGTGGCCCGGGACCAGTTGATCGTCGAGGGCGTGGCGACCGATCCGCAAAGCGCCGTGCTGGCGGAGCTGGCCGGGCGGCTGCATCGCCACCAGGTCGCCGCCATCCGGTTCCAGACGGGCGCCACCCTCGACGAGTTGGCGGATGTCCTCGCCACCCTGTGCCCGGAGGCCAATCGGGAAGAGCTACCGTTCGGCCTCAAATCGAGCGAGGAGATCGACCGCTGGCAGCATATCCAGGTCATCCCGCTCACGTTCGACGACTTGATCCTGGCCGACGATGACACGGTGCGGGAAGAACGGCCGGGCCACTCACAACTCTGGCTCGGGCTGGCGGCCGCGGCGCTGCGCCGAGACGTCGCCATCGATCCCGACGCGGCCGACCTCAACCCGAGTCAGATCGCCGAGGCGATCAGGGGCCACAAGGGCGATCGCACCTACGATCAGGTCATCGTCGGCTATCTCACGCAGTTGGGGCGGGAACTCAAGCTTCGTGAGGGAGCCGAGGCCAAGGCCCTGCAGGAACAGATCGCAGGACTGGTACGGGAACTCGATCAAAGCACCCTCACGCGACTCCTCGGGGTCGGTGGAGGGCTCACCCAGCGCGGCCAGTTACTCTCCGATATGTCGGCTACGTTGCCGGTCGACGCGGTGATGGACCTGATCAAGGCGGCGGAGTCAACAGGCGAGCAGACCATTTCCCACTCCTTCCTCCGCCTGTTGACAAAACTGGCTGATCACGCCGACCCGGGCGCGACGACCACCCGCACACCGCACGCCGACGAGAACTTCCGGGAATCGATCAGGGCGCTGCTGGCCGACTGGTCGCTGGAGGATCCCAATCCGGAGGCGTACACCGAGCTCTTGGACCGGCTCGCGGCGGGGGGGGCCGACGAGGCCTCCGCTACGGCTAGCGAAACAGCCAGCGAAGCTCCCCGGATCATCCAGATGGGCATGGAGGTCAGCGTGTTCGGCACCACGGTGGCGCACGCGGTGGACGACCTGCTGCATTCGGGCCGGCTCCAGGAGCTCCTGGAGATCATCGATGCCGCCCCGGAAGGATCCACCGGGCCGGCCGACACCTGGAGCCATCTGTCGTCTCCGGAGCAGGTGCGCTACCTGCTGGCACACGACGAACACGACATCGAGGGCGTCCAGCGGGTGCTCGAGCGGCTGGGGATAGAGGCCGCCGAGCCGTTGCTCGACGCCCTAGCGACGGCGACATCACGAGCCATGCGCCACCGGCTGTTGAGCACCCTGACGACGATGGGCTCGGACGTCGGCCCCATGGCCGCGGCACGGTTGCCCGATGCCGAATGGTTCGTCAAGCGGAATCTCCTCATTCTGCTGGGATCACTACCGGAATGGCCCACTGACTTCTCACCAGAACCGTATGCCCGCGCCGACGACGCGCGAGTTCGCCGCGAAGCCGTCAAGCTGATGCTCCAGGCCGAGGCAGCACAGGTGCGGGGCGAGGGAATATTGATCGGAGTGGCCGATGACGATGCGTCGATCGTCCGCATGGCCCTGACCGCCGCCACGGCGGCCTGCCCTCCGAAGGCGGAACGTCAGGTGCTGAAACTGTTGCAGCACGACGACGGGGACATCCGCGTCCTGGCCACCCGGGTCCTGGCGTGTTTCACCACCTCCCGGGCCCGCGCTGCGTTGCTGGACCGCGCTTTGGCGAAGCGCAAGTGGTGGCAGCGCCGGCGTCGTTTGGCGGTCGCCTCTCCCCAAGTGCTGGCGGCTCTAGGAGCTTTGTCGAAGACCTGGGCCGATTCACCGGCGGTGCAGCGGGTGCTCGATTCGGCTCGAAACAGTCCCCATGAGGAGATCCGTGCCATGGTTACCACCGCATGAGCGATCCGGTTCAGTTCTTGATGTCCATGGGGCACGTGTTGGCCGCCATGTCGCTGTACCACAAGGGCCATCCGGCCCGTGAGCGGGCGCTAGATGAATCGTACGAAGAACTGCGCGACCTCGTGGATGGGGAAGGGGTTCGCGAGTTTACCTTCGTCGATCACGAAGTCGTTTTCCACCGGCAGGTGCTCAGGGATCTCAAGGAATGGGAATGGGGAACCCGGCTGGTCGACGTGGGGATCGAGCGGGTCGAGATCGAGGAGAACGTGACGCGGGAGGGCTACGAAGAGTTTCTCCGGGATGCATACCACCGGTTCAAGGGCGAATCGCTGGACACGACCGAAGCCCGATACATGCGGCATACCGGGATCCGCTACGGGCCGATCCTGATCGGCACCGAAGACGACGACCAGGACGAACTCCTGGGGACCAGAGCCACGATCGCCTACTCGCTGCAGGACGACATCGAGACGGTCGAGTGGATGCACCGGCAGGTGCAGGACGATGCCGAACTTCCGCTGCTCGAAGCGGAGATGGTGGTGCGGTCGTTGTCGACCGCCATGCACGGCCAGGAGGAGATCATCCTGCCACTCCTACAACTGAAGGCTTTCGATCAGTACACCACGACGCACTCCACCAACGTGGCGGTCCTGGCCATGGCGCTAGCCGAGTACATCGGACTCCAGGGACGAGACGTACGGGTGATGGGAGTGTCCGGGCTGTTGCATGACCTGGGAAAAGTCCGGATTCCCAAGGAGATTCTCGTCAAACCGGGAGCTTTTACCGACGAAGAACGCCTGGTGATGCAGCGGCACCCAGGCGAAGGCGCCCGAATCATCCTCGGTCGCGACGTCCGGCTGGAAGTGCCAGCCATAGTGGCCTACGAGCATCACATCATGTTGAACGGCGGCGGCTACCCTGCCATGCACTATGCCCGTCCCACCCACAT
>SMVY01000024.1 GCA_004357415.1 Gemmatimonadota bacterium | reverse complement strand
TGTATTGGATGTCGTCGATGGCGATCTGGGCCTCGAGGGTAAGACCACGCGCCGCTCGCCAGTACAGATCGGTCCCGACCATGATGTTGCCTTCGACCGAGAGACCATAGGTGTTGGCCAGGAGGAGGATGCTGGCAGGATTGCGGTATCGGGCCAGGAAGTTCTGGTCCACGCCCGACAAGACGGTGGTCTCCCATAGGGCCACGCGAAACCGTTTGGTGACATTGAACGCCAGCCGGTGGCCGAACCAGTACCGGTGGACGGTATTGCCCAGTGTGTCGACCTCGTCGCGCAATTCCGCCCCCAGGGCGCGGAGGTTGATGGACGGCTTGCCGACGTAGAAGGCCCACGAGGTTCGGGGGTAGCTGTAGTTGCTCAGCGAGATGCCGCTCAGTCCCACCGGTCCCCATTGCCGCTGCAGGTCGCCGAAGAAGATGGAAAACCACTTGAACTGGGCGCTGAGGTACGCCTCGCGCATGCGGAACGCTACCTCGAGGTCCTGGCGGCCGGGCCAGGCCGGGTCGTCGGTCACTCGCGGTTCCATTGCTGGGCGAGCAACCACCACCATGGGGCCGAACACCGCGGTCAGGCCTAGGTCGGCATACGGCTGTATGCCGTCGGGGCCTTGCGGGTGCATTACGTCGAGGCGCGCGTTGCTGTATGCCTGCCCACCAATCCGTCCTTCCACTCTGCCCCAGGCTTCGGCGTCCTCCTGCCGATAGTCTTCCCGGAGGGAGAGGGCCAGCCGGCCGCTGGGAGAGGTGGAATCGAGCTGGGCCGAGTCGATGGCCCGCAACAGGTCGGCCCGGCGAAACGGCCTGACCATGGGCGACGGATCGTCGATGTCACCGCGGGTGATCAAGTGCTCGATGAGCGGAAGCCGAGGGTCGTCGAGTGGGATGTACGGTGAGGCTTGGGCGGACAGGAGGGCAGGGGCCAGGACGATCGCGGCTCCTCCCCAGCGCCAGGGCCGGAAGTGCATGGGGGAAAGCTAATGGGAGCGCTACCGGCGGCAAGGCGATACCCTTCTCCCCATTGATGAATCGGCTATGTTCTACCGCCTATGACTGAACTCCGTATCGAAGCGGTTCGAGGATCGCTAGTGGAATCCGTGCATCGGGTGTCCGCGGTCGTGGTCGATGCCGAGGGCCACCGGCTGGCAACGAGCGGCGATCCGGAGTTGGTGACGTTCTGGCGTTCGGCTGCCAAGCCGTTCCAGGCCATTCCGCTCATCGATGATGGTGCGGCCGATCGGTTCGAGCTGTCCGCCGCAGACTTGGCCCTGATCTGCGCCTCGCACTCGAGCGAACCGGTCCACCTGGAGGCCATCGACCGGTTGCTGACGCGCATCGGTTGCAGCGAGTCGGACCTCGCCTGCGGTGGCCACCCACCCCTTTCCGAAGACGTGGCGCGAGAGGTGGCACGCCAGGGTATCGAACCGACCCCGCGGTGGAGCAATTGCTCCGGCAACCACGCCGGGATGCTGGCCCTGGCCAAGCATCACGGCTGGGATACCGCATCCTATTTCCGAGAGGGTCACCCGGTGCAGCAACGCCTGCTCGAGGAAATTGCCGAGTGGACCGGCGTTCCGGCATCCGACATCGTCCTCGGCGTGGACGGTTGCACCACGGTGTGTTACGGCCTGTCACTCGCGGGCATGGCGTTGGCCTACGCCCGGTTGGGGTCGTCCTCGTTGCCGGCAGCCCGGCGGATCCGTCAAGCCATGACCGAGCATCCGTTCATCGTAGGTGGCCACCAGCGGCCGTGCAGCGACATCATGCGCGCCTCCGGTGGAGCGGTGCTCGCCAAGATCGGCGCTGAAGGGGTGTACGGCGCGACGGTGGTCGATGCCGGTGTCGGGATCGCGTTGAAGGTCGAGGACGGTGGCATGCGAAGCGCTCCCATTGCCCTGTTGGCCATTCTGCGGCAGTTGGCAGCGCACGGCACCATCCCCGTTGCCTTTGGCGAGTGGATGGACGAGCTGGAGCAGCACGCCACCGTGCCGATCTGCAACACTCGCGGCGAGCCGACGGGGATGCTGCGGCCGGCCGGTCGATTGCACTTTCTTGCCTGATCTTGCAGGGAATCGATACCCTGGTCCAGGACCGGAGAGGTAATGTATGGCGCAAGCGCCAGCTCTCGACGACGCCACCCTGTGTCTGGTAGATTTTGCCGCGGCGATCGCCACCGGCCACGACGGCCTCCTCCGGCGGTCGGCCGAACGGGCCGTGGCCCAAGATGTTCCTGCCGGGTGGATCGACGAGCTGGTGCTGCAGTCGGTGCTCATGGTTGGCTGGCCGCGGGCCCTCATGGCCATGGGCGTGTGGCGCTCCGTGGCCGGTGACGATGCACCGGACCACGATGCCGACGCCGACTATGACGCCGCGGCAGCGTGGTACACCCGGGGCCAGGAAACGTGCCGCGTGGTCTACGGCGAGAACTACGAGAAGCTGCGTGCCAACGTGCGCCGATTGCACCCGGCGCTCGACGCCTGGATGATCACCGAGGGGTACGGACGGACCTTGAGCCGTCCGGGCCTGGACCTGGTTCGGCGGGAGCTGTGTACCGTGGTGCAAACGGCCGTGCTGGACACGCCGCACCAGCTCCACTCGCACCTGCGCGGCGCTCTGAACGCCGGGGCCACCATCGCCCAGGTGGACGCCGCACTCCGGTCGGTGGAACCTTTGATGACGCGGGAGCAATCGGTGAAAGCGGAAACCCTGTGGCAGGCGGTTCGGGAGCGAGCGACGGGCGATGCTGATTGATCGTGTAAAGGTGAAGGTCGCCGCCGGCAGTGGCGGCTCCGGCGCCTGTTCCTTTGCCCGCTTCAAGTACGTGCCCAAGGGAGGGCCGGACGGTGGAGACGGCGGCCGGGGTGGCAGTGTATACGTCCGGGCCGACCGCAACCTCACCACGCTGCTCGACTACCGTTATCACACCAAGTGGCGGGCCGAGCGTGGCCGGCACGGCACGGGCCGGAACAAGACCGGGCGCTCGAGCGACGATGTGTATCTCCCGGTACCACCGGGCACCGAAGTGTGGGACGCCGGCAGCGGGACGTTCCTCGGTGACGTGGTGGAGGATGGGCAGACGCTGCGCGTGGCGCGCGGTGGACGGGGCGGGAGGGGCAACTTGGCCTTTGCCACGGCCACCCACCGGGCGCCCCGGGAGTGGGAGCCAGGTGGGGAAGGCGAGACGCTTTCCATTGAATTGGTCCTCAAGCTGATCGCCGATGTTGGTCTGGTGGGGCAGCCCAACGCCGGCAAGAGTACCCTCCTGTCGGTGGTGTCGGCCGCCAAACCCAAGATCGCGGAGTACCCGTTCACCACGCTGGAGCCGAACCTGGGGGTGGTGGAGCTCAGCGAATCCCGCTCGTTCGTGATGGCGGACATCCCCGGCATCATCGAGGGGGCCCACCATGGCAAAGGACTGGGATCCAAGTTCCTGCAACACATCGAGCGCAACCGCGTGCTGGCGTTTCTGGTGCCGGCGGATAGCCTCGATCCCCAAGAGGAGTACCAGCAACTGCGCGACGAGATCCGCGAATACAGCGACGATCTCTATCGCAAGCCCCATCTGGTGGTCGTGAGCAAGATGGATCTGTGGCTGCCCGAGGAACCCGATCCCACCATCGCCGCCCCCGACGCTGTGGCTGTGTACCACGTTTCGAGCGGTACGGGGGCTGGCATCGCCGCACTCAAGGAGGCCATGTGGCACGCGGTCCAGGACGCTAGGAAACAAGAACTCGACAGCGTCGCGTCCGAGGTTCCGGTCGATGACTGAGGAACGGGATGCCCATGTCGCGCTGGCGTTGACGCCAGGAATCGGCCCGGACCGTTTTGCCCGATTGGTCAAGGCCTTCGACTCTGCCCACGGCGCCCTCGCGGCGCCGTTTGCGTTGTTGGGTACCGTGGCCGGATTATCCCGCGCCGCGGCCACGGCGGTGGTGTCGCAATCGCCCTCCGCTGGGACTGTCGTCCGCAAGGCAGTCGAGGCGCTCGGCGGCGTGTGCCTCCTGCCCGGCGATCCTCAGTTTCCCAAGGCGCTCGAGTCCATTCCGCAGCCGCCCCTGGTCCTCTTCGCCCTCGGCGACGTGGGCTTGCTGGCCACACCGGCGGTCGCCATCGTAGGCAGCCGTGACCACAGCGATTACGGAGAACGCACCACTCGACTGGTGGCCGGGGCGGCCGCTCGGGCTGGCATTACCGTGGTGAGCGGCATGGCTCGCGGCCTCGATGCCGAGGCCCACTCGGCGGCGCTCGACGCAAACGGAGGAACGATTGGGGTGCTGGGCAACGGCTTGGGTGTGGTGTACCCCGCGGCCAACCGCCGGTTGTACCAACGGGTGCAACGCGAGGGGTTGTTGCTCACGGAATATCCACCCGGCGAAAAACCTCACGCGGGAAGCTTTCCCAAGCGCAACAGGCTCATCTCCGGACTGGCTCGAGTAACGGTCGTGGTCGAGGCGGCGGCGGGATCGGGCACACTCATTACCGTCGAGTCCGCGCTCGACCAGGGCCGCGACGTGATGGCGGTACCGGGCCCCATCACCTCCCCGACCTCGACCGGCACCAACCGTCTCATCCGGGACGGCGCCATACCGTTGCTCGTCCCCGGCGATCTCCTGGAACTGTATGGCCGGCAGGCGAGCGTCCAACGGGAGGATGCTCGTCCACGACCGATTCCCCAACTCTCCGCCGAAGACGCCCGGCTGGTCGGCGTGCTGGGCGCGGCGCCGGTGCAACTCGACGTCTTGGCCGAAACGGTCCGGCAACCGGTGGCCCAGGTGTTGGACCGGCTGTGTGCCCTCGAATTGGCGGGTGTGATCGAGCAGCGGCCGGGGCGGTTGTTCGTGAGGACATGAGAGTGCGCAGGTCGCAGGTCGCAGGGGTAACCGATTCAATGGGAAATCCTTCTCACCACTCCCCACGCCCCACGCCCCATATCCTACGTCCAACGCACAACGCGCTACGCACTCTTACCTTTCCAGCCATGCACCTCTACATCCACGTTCCCTTCTGCGCCCGTAGGTGCAGCTACTGTGATTTTGCCATTGCGGTGCGGCGGGAGGTTCCGTCGGCGAGCTATGTGGACACGGTTCTGGCGGAGTGGCGCATGTGGCGTGAGAGGGAAGGCGGTCCGTCAGCCGATACTCTGGCGACGCTCTATCTGGGTGGGGGGACACCGTCGCTGTTGGCGCCGGATGAAATGGACCGGCTGGTCGGGACCATACTGAAGGATGCTCCGCTGCTCGACGGCGCCGAGGTGACGCTGGAGGCCAATCCGGACGACGTCACCGGAGAAAGGGCCGGGGACTGGGTCAGGCTGGGCATCAACCGGGTGTCGCTGGGGGCGCAGAGTTTTTCGCCGGCGGCGCTGCGGTGGATGCATCGCGGCCACCGGCCGGAACAGGTCGAGCGTGCGGTGACGCACCTGCGCGGCGCCGGTATCGAAGACGTGTCGCTCGACTTGATCTACGGACTCCCGCGCGACATAGCACGCGATTGGGAGGACGACCTGTCACGGGCGCTGGCACTGGATCCGACGCACCTGTCACTGTATGGGTTGACGGTGGAGGCGCACACGCCGCTGGCAAAATGGGTTGGCCGTGGACGGGTGCGCCCGGCGGCGGACGAGGTGCACGCCGTTGAATTTCTCGCGGCCCACGGTATCCTCGAGACCGCGGGCTTCGACCACTACGAGGTGTCCAACGCCTGCCGCCCCGGCTACCGGGCCCGTCACAACTCGGCCTATTGGCGCCGGGCCGACTACATCGGGTTGGGGCCGTCGGCCCACTCGGCCTGGGGCCGCCACCGGCAGTGGAACGTGCGCCAGTGGGAGGCCTATCGCCGGGAGGTCGTGGCGGGGGGAGGGCGGCAGCCGGTGGCGGGTGCCGAGGATCTCACGGCCCGCGAGGTCCGGTTGGAGGAAGTCTATTTGGGGCTCCGTACCAGCGACGGGGTCCCGGGCGGCCATATTCAGGAGTCGGTGTCGGGCCGATGGCGGGCCGCCGGCTGGGCCGAGGTCGGCTTGGAGCGGGTACGGCTCACGCCGGAGGGGTGGCTCAGGCTCGATGCCCTGGTAGGCGAGGTGGCCGAACCGGAGTTAAATTGAACCCATGACTGGAACGCCTGATCTCAGCCCGCGCGAATTGCGGGTCTTGGAAGCGGTCATCCAGATGTACATCGAAACGGCGGAGCCGGCCGGCAGCCAGGCCGTGGCCCGCCGTTCGGGTCTGGGTGTCTCACCCGCTACGGTTCGCAACACCATGAGCGAGCTGGAGCGGAGGGGATACCTGTTGCATCCGCATACTTCGGCGGGCCGTGTTCCCACAGACCTTGGCTATCGAACGTACGTCGACGGCCTGCTGCGGTTTCCGTCGCCGAGCGAGCACGAGCAACAGGCCCTGGCGGCGGAATTGCCTGGTCCCAGTACCGAAATGAAGAACATCCTGCATCGTGCGGCGCAGGTGCTCAGCGTTCTCACGATGGAACTGGGCGTGGCCCTGGCACCGACGCTGGATCAGGCCATCCTCGAGCGGCTCGAGTTGGTGCGTGTGTCCTCGGAGCGGTTGCTGCTCATTTTCAATCTGAAGAGCGGCTTGGTCCGCACCATCTTCGTGCAGATTCCCGCCACGGTGGCGTCCGAGGCGGTGGCCCAGGTCACCAGGGTATTGAACGAACGTCTGGCCGGTCTCAGCATGCAGGAGGTGCGTGGTTCGCTGGCTGAGCGGTTGCGCGATGCCGCCAGTCCCCCCGGCGGTCGTGAGCTGCTGAACATCTTCCTGGCCGAGGGCGAAGAGATCGTGGCGCAGACCATGACATCGTCCGAGGTTCACCTGGGCAGCGCCCGGATGCTGGCCGATCAACCGGAGTTCGCCTCCAAAGCGCGCATGCGGGAATTACTGGAGATCACCGAACGGCGCGAGGTGCTGCGCGAGGTCCTGACCAGCCGTAGTCACAGCGGTGTCAGCATCACCATCGGGGGTGAGAATCTCGATCCGGCTCTGTCAGACCTGACCCTGGTGACGGCCTCCTATTCTCGGGGTGACTTGAGGGGCGTCATCGGAGTGTTGGGACCAACACGCATGCCGTACGAGAAGATCATCGGTCTGGTGGAACACACCAGTCGGTTGGTAGAGGGGTTACTGGATTGAGCGATTTCTACACGCGGCTGAACGCTCCTCGCGACGCCAGCGAGGACGATATCAAGAAGGCCTACCGCCGGTTGGCCATGGAGTACCATCCCGACCGGAACGACGCCCCGGATGCCGAGGCGCGGTTCAAGGAGATCACCGAGGCGTACGAGGTGTTGCGCGACCCGGAGCAACGGGCGCTGTACGACCGCTACGGCGAAGCCGGTCTCAAGGGTGGCGGCGGCGGCGGGTTTGGCGGCTTCCATCACGTGGATCTTTCGGAAGCGCTCAACATCTTCATGCGCGACTTCGGCGCCGGCCGAGGTGGCTTCGAATCGATGTTCGGGGGCCAACAACCATCGGCGGCGGAGAACCGGCGCGGCCGTGACGTACGCGTCACCATCAAACTGACGATCGACGACGTCGCCAATGGCGCCAAGCGGACGCTCAAGCTGCGGACGCTGGAAACATGCGAGGTGTGCAGCGGCCAGGGGCTGGCCCAGGGAGCCCGGCCGGCGGCGTGTCGCACCTGCGGTGGATCGGGTGAGGTA
>SMVY01000023.1 GCA_004357415.1 Gemmatimonadota bacterium | reverse complement strand
GTACCAATAGCCGGGCGGGATCGAGCAGCTGTTCGAGGGCCGTCGAACCGGCCGGCAGGAACGGGAGGATCACCCTCCGGGCGCGGTCCTCCACCGGGAGGTAGTAGCGAGTCATGAACGCGCTCAGGACGTCAGCGTCGTTGGTGTCGGCGACGTTCTCGAGGAAACGGTGATCGCGCGACAGGACCTTCCCCTCGCGGACACGGAGAATGACGCCCACCGCGTCGTTGCCATCCCGGGCGTAGCCGACCACATCGGCCGCTCCGGTGCCGATGGTTTCGACCGCCGCGGGAGATTCGAGTTGTTCCAGCCAGGTGAGGGTATCGCGCAGGGCGGCCGCTCGCTCGTAGTCTAGGCGCTCGCTCGCCTCCGCCATCAGCCGGCGCACGTGCGAGCGGACGTCGGTGGTGTGCCCCTTGAGGAAATACAGCACCTCGTCGATCATCGCCCGATACGCCGCCACCTCCTGCCAGCCGACACACGGCGCCCGGCACTTGCCGATGTAGTAGTCCAGGCAGGGGCGGTCGCGGCGCTGGCGCGGCAAGTCGTCGGAGCAACTACGGACTTGAAACAGTCGCCGGACCAAGCCGAGGGTGCGCCGCAGGGTGCCGACATCGGTGTAAGGGCCGAAGTACCGGGCGCCGCGAATGTCACGGCGCCGGGTGACCAGTACCCGGGGGAACGGGTCCGCCAGGGTGACGGCGATGGAAGGGTAGCTCTTGTCGTCCTTGAGGCGGACGTTGAATCGCGGCTGGTATTCCTTGATGAGGTTGTTTTCGAGGAGGAGAGACTCCGCTTCGCTCTCGACCACGATGGTGTCGATGTCGGCGATGTGCTCCCGCAGGAGGAGGTCCTTGGGGGAATGGTCGCCGGGGGCGAAGTAGCTCTTGGTTCGCGGGCGCAAACGCTTGGCCTGGCCCACGTAGATGACCGTGCCCTGGCGGTCCTTCCACAGGTACACGCCCGGGATGTCGGGGAGGTTGTCGAGTTTGCGTTGCAGCTCGTCGGTCATGGAATTGCAGTTCATTGGCAATCGGGGGGGTGAATATCGAACATCGATTGCCAGGAATATCGCATTATTCGGTGGCAGTCATTATTCATCATCGGATGTTATGAGATTGGGGATAACCACCGACAGCCGGATCGAACGCCGCGAATAATGAATGCCACGGGAACACTGAATAATGAATGTTCCTGCCTTCATTCCGATATTCACGAACATAGAGCATCGATTGCATCGCCGTCGGCCACCGGGGGCGGTCGGTTCCTCTCCTAGTCTCGTCGCTTGGTGAGCGCCCGCGCCTGGGGCACCCGGAACACCCAGGTGAGCACCAGGTAGACGATCCCGTACGCTCCCAGAACGATAACGGCGAGCGGGATGGGATGGAGAGTCCCCACGGCTTGGCGCACGGCCGTGCCGAGGGCCGCGGCGAATACGGCGGCGAGAAGGATGGCGCCGGTGTGCCGGACGGGCGCGTGGCGATGACGGAGCCCCTCCGGGAGTCGGCGGCGGAGTAGGTACCACTCCAGCCCGGCCGCCGCGCTGGCCGCGAGGGTGATCCCCACCACGCCCCAGCGCGGTTCCAGGCCGATCACTCCCGGAAGCCGCAGGGCCAGCGCCCACCCCAGGGAAATGGAGACGGCCACCCGGATCATGGCGTAGCGCATGGGGGTGCGCGTGTCCTGCAGCGCGTAGTAGGCCGACGCGTAGAGCCGTGACTGGGTGGACCACAGCAGGCCGATGGCGGACCCGCCCAGGATGGCCCATACGTACACGGCCACGTCGGCGGTGAAGCGGCCCGACTGGTACACCGCCCCGGCGATGATGTCGCCGAAGGCGATGAACGCCACGGCGCTGGGGAGCACGAAGAAGGCTATCCTGGCGAGACCGTCACTGAGGCGGCGGCCCAGTTGGCCGATGGCCTCCTCGTCCCCGTCGCGCAGCCGTGACATGGCCGGGAGTTCGGCCGCCGCGACGGACATCCCGAACAGGCTCACCGGGAGGAGGTACAACGTCTGGGCGTAGCCGAGGCTGGCCACGGCGCCGACGGGAAGCATGCTGCCCAGGAAGGTGTCGATGTAGGCGCTGATCTGGATGACGCCGCGGCCCAGGAACACGGGAAAGAAGTTGCCGGTGACGGTGCGAACGTGTTCGGTGGCCCATTTGGCTGTGACCCTGATGGGGCCGGCCAGGGTCAAGACGGCCGGGAGTTGCACCAGGAACTGGAGGGCGCTGCCGATGACCGCGCCCCAGGCGGTGATGGCGGCCAGGTCGTACGATTCGGTCCGCCCTCCGAAGGCGAGCAGCGCCGTGATGATGGCCACGTTCCACACCACCGGGGCGGCGTAGGACAGGAAAAACCGCCCGTGGCTGTTGAGGATACCCAGGCACCACGCCGACAACACCAACAGCCCCATGCCGGGGAACAGAATACGGACCAGACGGATGGTCTGGAGCTGTTGCTCACCGGTAAAGCCTGGAGCGATCACCTCGACCAGAAGGGGAGTCGCCAGGTAGCCGCCGAGCACCAGAACCCCCACTACCAAGCCGAGTAGGCCGGCCACGGCGCCGGCTACTTGCTTGGCGTCCCGCTCGCGGCCCTCGGCCAGGAGTTTGGCGTACACCGGGATGAACGAGGCCGACAGCACGCCCTCGCCGAACAGGTTCTGCAGCAGGTTGGGGATGCGGACGGCGGCCATGAAGGCGTCCGCCGAGGCGGAAACTCCGAAGTAGTGGCCGAAGACACGCTGTCGTACCAAGCCGAACAGCCGGCTCAGCAGGATACCGGCGGCGACCAACGTCGCCGGACGGGAGGGGCTCGCGGAGGAGGTCAGGTGTTTGGGGGTGGCGGGAGGGTCCGTCTGGCCGAGGGATCTTCCAACAGCCGTTGGATGAAGGCGTTCTCCTCTTTTAGTTGATCGACCGACCGATTGAGGTCGTCAACTTCCAATTCGAGGAGTTCCACCTTCTTGCCGAGATCCTGCATATCCGGGGGTATCGGGTCGGGTCCCTCGACTCGCCGGGCGATGGCCCGGCCGATGGGAGAGTCAATGACGATCCCGATGATGGGGATGAGCAGGGCGACGAGGAGGATCAGGCCGATGAGATACATGTGTCGAGTCTATGAAGGAACCGGCTCACCTTCAAGGGCTGCGTCATACCACGCTGTGATCTCCGCGGCCACCGAGGACAGAAATCGGTCACCGTAGCGAGCCCGGAAGGTGGCGACGGTCACCACCCGTTCCTGGGGCTTCCCTTCCGGGAGCACCGCTTCGCGGGCATGGCCGATCTGCTTGAGTTCGGTGGCCTCCCGCTGTTTGAGATGGCCCCGCAAGCGCTTTTCGATGTGGTCGACGGCGGCCAACGCCTGGCGGCGCGATCCTTCGACCGGCTTGGCCATGGTCGGGTCGATGCGGCTCCCCTCATCGAGGAGCACGTCATACCCCTCGTCGATGGCCTGTTGGAGCGAGGCCACGGCATCGGTGATTTTCGGGGGCATGTGCGACCTGACCACCCGCGTCTCGAGTGCCTGGTTGGCTTCGGTCAGTTGGCGGAGTGATGCGCCGAACTTGTCGAGCACCCGGTCGACCCGCCGCTCCACTACCAGGCCGGACCAGCGCGGGATGGCCGGTTGCTGCGGCACCCTCAGGCGTTGGTACAGCGGATCGGCGAGCGGGAAATAGCGCAATTCCCCGGGGCCGGCCACGTAGCCGACCGTCGGCAGGAGAGCGCTCTCCACCACCGGCCGGAGGAGCACGTTGGCAGAGAAGCGCTCCGGCGCCTCCGCCGCCAGTGCCTGCAGGGCGTCGAGGGTGAAGCGTTCGTGGCCCCGCCGGGTGGCGACCTCGGTGCCGTCGACCACAAGGCGGTCCCGCCCCTGGGCGGACTCCATCATGACCAGGGTGGCACCGTCGCCCACGGGTACCTTGGGGTCGGCGCCGGCGGCTGTCAGGTCGGCCGCCCGGCGAGCGAGGTCCCGGTCGAGATCCTGGGCCAGTCCCACGGCCTTCATGATCAGAGGGATGGCCCGGCGTTTGACGGCCGGGTGGGTACTGTCGAAGCACACGATCCCGAACGGGGCCAGCAGTTCGGCCATGGCGCCGGCGTACCCCTGTGCCACCGTGGCGTCGGGCTGGTAGTGGCGCCGGAGCCAGGCCATGGTTTCCCCGCTGAACTCGGAAGCCGGGAGAGAGGCCTCGAGTATGTCGAGTCCCTCGCTGATCTCCGGCCCCAACGGTTCGCGATACATCGGGGTGAGCGGAGCGTCGGGTGGCCGTTCCCTGAGGGTCCAACTGGTGAGTGTGCCGTCCGCAGCAAACCAGGCGGCGTGGTTGGCCTCGGCGAAGTCGTGATCATCGCCGGCCAACCAGAAAAGCGGCACTACCGGACGCTGCCAGCGCCGGGCCAGGAGATCGGCCAACGCCGCGGCCGAGAGCGCCTTGTACACGGCGTACAGAGGGCTGGCGAACAGGCCCGGCTGTTGCCCGGTGGTGACGACCAGGACGTCGTCCGCCCGGAGCCGGGCCATCGCATCTTCGGTTCCGGCGGCCGGGATGCATGCGTCGATCAAATCGGACGCCATACCACCCTCGCGGGTGAGGAGGTCCGGTATGGCACCGTGGAGTGGTGTTGGGTGCAGTCGAAACGTCATCGGCGCTGTCCCACGAGGAACACCCTGGGGCTGTCCGGGGTGAGCGGATTGCCGTGGTAGTCGCCGAACACCGCTTTCACGTCGAGTGTCGGCGCAACCATGTGCCGCAATTCGTCGGGCGTGAACAGTCTGACCTGTTCGCGGAACAGGCGCCCGTCTCCCGGATCGATTTCCTTGATGACGTATCGCTCGTCCGGCGACAAGCTACGGCGAATCTTGACCGGCGTGTCGTTCATCATCGCCTCGCCCTCGGGCTCCAGGGTGCTGCGCACCCTGTCCGCATGGAGAAAATCGAGAACGAACCAGCCGCCGGGGCGGACGGTGTCGATCATGCCGGCCAGCACGGCGGCGTGTTCCTCGTCGGTGGAAAAGTAACCGAAGCTGGTGAACAGGTTGAGGGTCAAGTCCATGGTGGCCGGTCGAATCGGCAGCAGGCGCATGTCGGCCCGCACCAAGGGCGAGGTGGTGACGGTCCGCGCCCGGCGCAGCAGGGTCATCGACAGGTCGATCCCGATGGGACTGACCCCGCGCGTTTCCAGAGCCGCCGCGTGTCGGCCGGGTCCCGAAGCGATATCCAGGACCCGGAGGCCCCGGCGCCAGGGAATGGTTCGTTCGATCAAGGCTATGGCGCGCTCGGCGTCGGCCTCATCCCGGTGCGGGTAGAGGGCGAGGTAGTCCTCACCAAACCAGTCAGCGAACCACTCGGCCACCCCCTACCCCGCCGATCCCAGTGCGCAGGAGAGGCACGCTAGGGAACCCGAGCGTGAACCTAGAGTGAAGGCAGCTCCCCCTGCGCACTGCGACCTGCGCACTAGGCACTCCCCTTGTGGTACGGCATGCCTTTGAGGATGGTGAACCCCCGGTAGATTTGTTCGTATGCTACCACGCGGGCGAGTTCGTGGGGGAGGGTCAACGGGCCCAGGCTCCACCTGTCCGTGGCGCGGCGGAGCACGGTGTCGCCCAGGCCGTGCGAGCCGCCGATGACGAAGGCGAGGGGCTTTCCGTCGCCCAGCCAGGTATCGAGCTGGGCGGCAAAGGAATCGCTGGTCCACATTGATCCCTCGCGCGCGAGGGCGATGACCGTGGCGTGTGCCGGGAGTCGCTCTTCGAGGCGGTCAGCCTCCCGGCTTCGCTGTTGTGCCTTGGGGAGCCGGGCCGCCTCGCGGATCTCCACTTCGTCGATGGTGACAAAGCGTCGCAGGCGGCGGCGGTAGTCGTCACACGCCTCGCGGTAATACGGGCGCAGCTTCCCCACCGCCACGATGGTGAGTCGCATCAGGCATAGAGACCGCGCAACCGGTGGACGGTGGCAACCCGCTCGATGGCGAGCATGTAGGAGGCAATCCGCAGGTTGACGCTGTGTTGCTCAGCCATGGTGGTCACTTCGCGGAACGAGTTCACCATGATTTTCTCGAGTCGGCTATTGACCGTTTCTAGATCCCAGAAGTAGCCGCCCCGGTCTTGGACCCACTCGAAATAACTTACCGTGACGCCGCCGGCGTTGGCCAGAATGTCGGGAACCACGAAAACGCCGGCATCGTCGAGGATCTTGTCGGCAGCGGGTGTGGTCGGGCCGTTGGCCCCTTCGATGATGATCCGGGCACGGATGTCGGCCGCGTTGCGTTTGGTGATGACGTGTTCGAGCGCCGCCGGGATGAGGACGTCGCAGTCGATGGTCATGAGGTCGGGGCCGGGGATCACCTCGGCGGCGGGATAGCCGCTGAGATACCGATGGTTCTGGACCCAGTTGACCGCATCCGCGACGTCGATGCCATCGGGGTTGTACAGGGCAGTGGACTTGTCGCTGATGGCCACGATCCGGCATCCGAGTTCGGCCAACAGTGTGGCGGTGACGGACCCGACGTTGCCAAACCCCTGGATGGCCACCCGGGCTCCCTCGACCGGGATGCCCCGGACGCGCATCGCCTCGCGTGCCATGATCATGCAGCCCCGGCCGGTCGCCTCGCGCCGGCCGAGTGATCCGCCCATTTCGATGGGCTTGCCGGTGACCACGGCGGTAACGGTGTGGCGTTTGTGCATGGAGTAGGTATCCATGATCCAGGCCATCACCCGTTCGTTGGTGTTGACGTCGGGCGCCGGCACGTC
>SMVY01000022.1 GCA_004357415.1 Gemmatimonadota bacterium | reverse complement strand
GGGTGAAGCCCCACACCGTATCGTCAGCCAGATTGGTATTTCCGTCCGCCCACGACACCCGGAACAACGGCTCGAGCGACATGGTGCCACTGCCGACGGGGAACTTCCAGGCGGCGATCACCTGCCAACTGCGCATCGAGGCGAATTCGTCGCCGGCCGGCAGGTCGATGGCGCCGCCGCCCGATGCCTGAAGCGGGTTGTCGCCGAAGATGTACCCGGCCTGCACGTGGGCACCTCCGCCAAACGTGCCCCAGTCCGCGAAGATCTCGTAGTCGTAGAAATACTTGGTCTTCTTCTCGGTGGTGGGCAACTCGAATCCCTGATCTGACGCGGCCGCGGCCACGGCGATCTTGAGCGGCATATTCAGGACGCGCGCCAGGTTGATCTGCCCTCGCCCCATGTATTGTTTTTCGGTGTTCGTGTCCCGGTTGTTCAATTCCGATGCCCCAGTGAACACGCCTGCCCAGTAGCTGAACAGCCCACTTTTGGTCGTCCCGTCGAACTGCACGCCGACATCCCGGTCCGAGATGTTGAAAGCGAGAGTGAAACTGCTGTACGACGGCGCGAGGAGGTCGGGAAGGCCGCGTACGGCCAGCACCCGCTCGATCGTCAGGATCTGCGTCGACGACACGAGGGTGAAGCCTCCGAACGGCCGCTTGAAGTTACCGGCCTTGAGTCGGGCCGCCTTGCTCCAGGTATAACGTCCCCAGGCATCCTTCAGACCGATTTCGGTGATCGCGCTGTAATCGGGCTGGATCTTGAAGTCTAGCTTGTCGTTGATCTTCACTTCGACTGTGAACCGGGCCCGGCGGAGCCGCAAATCCACACCGGCTACCTGTTCCCCGCACGCCGAGTTGGCGGCGACCGGGAACTGGTCGCAGGTGGTGGTTCCGGCTTGTACCTGTATCCGGCCCGAGAACTTCAATTCGAGAGCCTTGCTCTCGAGTTCTACGTCCTGAGAGAAAGCGGGCGCCGCCCACAGCAACGCTACCGCAGCGAACAACCATCCTTGGGACATGATTCTTCCCGTCTCGAAAGCGAGATCAGTGGAGGACATCTGCTGTTCGATCCGAAGGTACGACCGCCAGGTGATTGAACAGTAACGAGGGTGTAACAGCGAGGTAACAGGCGGGGTCAGCCGATCGCCCCCCCCCGCCCTACTTGGGCCACCGGCTCTGGATGTACTCGATAGCCTCCTGCACGTTGAGCTGCCTGGTGCTGGTGCCCGTCCTTACGTAGAACTCCGTTTCCCTTCCCTGCGACAGATAGACCGGTCGGCGTGACGGGTTGACGATGATGCGGCACAGGTCGTCACCGTCAACAGCGTGGAACACCACCTGCAGATTGGCACAGACGTCGGTCCCCATTTTGCCGGATACCGCCGTCATGATGGCCTGCTCAAACCCGTCGCGGTCTTTCTTCTTGAGAGTTTGATAGTCTCGCGCCAGGCCGAAGATAGTTCCATCGTCCGACACGCCGATGAGCAACGTGCCACCATCGGAGTTGAGAAACGCTGCCAGGCTCTTGAGTACGGGGTGTTCCAGCGCCCTGTTGATCTTGTCCGCTTTGACGTCCCAGCGAAACGACGACTTGAATTCCGCTCGCCGGCTCTCGCCCTTGGCGATGAGGGCGATCAGATCCCGCTCCAGTTCCATCGTCAACTGCACCATGCGGCGCTGCTGGGTGAGCACGCGGCGCGAGAACGCCGCGGTAAGAGCACCGACCAGCGCACCCACCCCGGCGTAGAACAGGCCCTTGCGCCACTCGGCGCCTACGAGAGATGCCCAGAGCTGGTGCCACACGTATCCCCATGCCGTGGCAGCATCTGAGTCGTGTTGAAACCAGTAGATGAGATCGTTGACCGGCTGCAGGATCAGCACGCCCACGAGCGCCCCGGTCACCAGGTGCCACATCATCAGGCGATTGAGCACGTCCCGAGTGAGGACGATCACGGTGACGCCTCCTCCTCCCCGGCCAGCTCGCCGAGCTCCCGGGTGAGATTGGCGCGGGCGCGCCGTTCCCAGCGCCGGGCGAACGGTTCAGTCAGGTAGATCCGCTCGCGCCGCAACAGCTTCCGCAAGATCTTGGCCCGTCCCTCTCGATAGAGTGCCACTGGAACCCAGGAATACTCGGCTCTGATGGCCTGCTCATACTCATCATATGTCCGTAGGCGCGCACCCAGGATGGCCAGGTCGATGTCGCACAGGAGCGCGGCGTCGCCTTCAGGCATGGCCGAGCCATGCCGGGTGGCGAGAATCATGTGGGCCACCGTGTCTGCCGCGTCGCTGTCGGCCCCAGCTTCGAGGAGGGCCTCCGTGGCCCACCGAGCGCTCTGTTCCTCATTGTCCGATCGGTTGGCGCGGTATACCGCGTCGTGAAACCAGAGAGCCAGTTCCACGAGGAGCGGCTCCCGGGCCAACCCCCGGACGGCCCAGAATCGTCTCAACGAGTCGCGCAGGTGTTGCCGGGAGTGGTAGTGGCGCTTGGGGTCGTCATAGGCCGCCAGGATCTGGTCCACCAGGCCCGGCGGGGGATCGAGTTCCAGATCCCGCCAGAGACGGTGCCACGCTTTGGCATCACGCTCCGGCAGATGGGGCATCCGATCGGTCCAATCCGCTCGACATGGGGTCCAGTCCAAACAGCCGGTACAAGCCCACGGCGACCGCCACCGTGAAGATGGCGGAGAAGATCACGTCACTGAGGAAGTGTCCGCCCTGCACGATCCGCCCGAACCCAACCACCATTCCTGCCGCGACCACCAGAGCGATCAACCAGGCTCGGCGGCGGCTGGGTCGGGGGCTGGCAGCCACCAGCACGAGCGCCACCATGGCGAACGCCATCGAGGGGTGGCCGGCGACGAACGAGCAGTTCTTGGGGCACTGGTCGCTGATCACGAATGCGGGGGTAAACGCCTTGGTGCCGCCGAACTCGACCACGTCCCTGGGGCGGGCCCTGCCCCAGTGATCCTTGAATACCACGTTGACCACCAGGCCGGGCCCTATGGCCACTACCGCAATCAGGTAGAGGAACACGCGGCTGCGCCACGGCCCCAGGGGCCGCCGTCGGACGGCGGTGACGATCAAGCCGATCAGCGCGATGCCGACCACGCTGTAGCTGAGAATCGGGATGATCTGGTACATCGTCCGGACCCACCACGCGTCCCGCAGGAAGAACCCGTCGGTGCCATTCCAGAAAAGACCGGTGAACCAGAGGTCGATGCCGGCGAACCACAGGAAGCCCGCGGCCAGGAGCGCTGTCGCCAGGCCGGCGACGGCCCAGCGGACCCCCGGCGACCGGCCGCTGTCTTCAGCCACCGTCACTCCCACTCGATGGTGGCGGGCGGTTTGCTGCTGACGTCGTAGACCACGCGGTTGACCCCTTCGACCTCATTGGCGATGCGATTGGAGATCCGTCCCAGGACGTCGGCGGGAAAGGGGAACCAGTCGGCGGTCATGCCGTCCTTGCTGGTCACCGCCCTGAGGGCGACCGCCTGGTCGTAGGTGCGGTAGTCGCCCTGGACCCCGACCGACCGAATCGGCAGGAGCACGGCGAACGCCTGCCAAATGTCGTCATACAGGCCGGCGGCCCGGATTTCCTCGATGTAGATGTGGTCCACCTTCCGCAGGCAATCGAGCTGCTGCCCGGTGACCTCGCCCAGGATGCGAATGGCCAGTCCGGGGCCGGGGAACGGGTGCCGTGCCACCATCTCCTCCGGCAGCCCCAGTTCCCGTCCCACCTGGCGGACTTCGTCCTTGAACAGTTCGCGTAGGGGTTCGATCAGGGTGAACGGGAGGCGCTCCGGGAGTCCACCCACGTTGTGATGTGTCTTGATGGTGGCCGAGGGACCGCCGGCGGGCGACACGGATTCGATGACGTCCGGGTACAGGGTGCCCTGTACCAAGAACTTGACGCTGTCGCCCAGTTTGTTGGCTTCGCGCTCGAAGACGTCGATGAACGTGTGGCCGATTCGGCGCCGCTTTTCCTCCGGGTCGGTCACGCCCTCCAGCTGTTGCAGGAACTCCGCGGCGGCGTCCACCACGATCAGGTCGATGCCCAGGTGCCGGCGGAAGGTGTGTTCGACCTGGTCGCGCTCGTGCAGTCGCAGCAGTCCGTGGTCGACGAAAATGCAGGTGAGCTGGTCGCCGATCGCCCGGTGAACCAGCACCGAGGCCACCGACGAATCCACACCGCCGGACAAACCGCAGATGACATGGTTGTCGGGCCCAACCAGCTGGCGCAAACGGTCGATCTCGCTGTCCACGAAGTGCCCGGGTGTCCAATCCGGCGCGCAGTGGCACACGTCGAACAGGAAGGTGCTGAGCAGCTCGACGCCCCGGGGTGTGTGATCCACTTCGGGGTGGAACTGGAGCCCGAAGATGGGGCGCTCGCCGTGTTCGAATGCGGCGACGGGCGTGTTGTCGCTCCGGGCGGTGACCACGAATCCCTGCGGCGGTGTCTCCACGAAATCGCCGTGGCTCATCCACACGGGGGTCTCCTCGCCCGGGGTGAACCCCTCGAACAGCCGGCCGCCGACGACTTGCAGCTCGGTCCGGCCATACTCGTGGCGCTGGGCGCCGACCACCGCGCCGCCGCTCAGCTGGGCGATGACATGCATGCCGTAGCACAACCCCAGCACCGGCACGTCCAGATCGAGGATCCCAGGATCGGCGGTCGGCACCCCCTCGTCGTAAACGGAGGCCGGACCGCCCGAGAGAATGATTCCCTTGGGGGCCCATTCCCGTATCCAGTCCGAGTCACGGGTCGGCGGGTGGATCTCGCAGTACACGTGCTCCTCCCGGATGCGCCGGGCGATGAGCTGGGTGTACTGCGAGCCGAAATCGATGATCAGGATGCCGTCGTGGTGGGTGTCCGGCAACGTTACTCCAAGGGTGTGGGATTTTCGTCGGCGAACAGGGCCGCTGCCGATTCGCGCGGCCGGGCGACACCGAACCGCCCGCCGTCGACCATGACCTCGGCGGCGCGGGGTCGCGTGTTGTAGTTGGAACTCATGACGAAGCCATAGGCGCCGGCCCCCATGACGGCCAGGAGTTCCCCCGGCTCCACCGCCGGCAGCGAGCGCTCGAGCGCGAAGAAATCGCCGGTCTCACAGATGGGCCCGACCACGTCGACCAGCCGCGACGCCCGCCCGTGGGCCTCGACTTCGATCATGGCGTGCAGGGCCTGATACCGGCTGGGCCGCAGGAAATCGTTGAAGCCGGCATCGACGATGACGAATTCCCTGCCCCCAGAGTGCTTGCAATACAGCACCCGGGTCAGCAGCACACCGGCATTTCCGGTCAGGTACCGGCCGGGTTCCAGATAAACCGTCAGGCCCGACGGCTCCAACAACCCCCGGACAGCCGACGCAAACGACGAGATGGCCATCTCGCGCCCGTCGCCGTAATCGACGCCCAGGCCGCCGCCGATGTCGATCGCTTCGATAGTGGTGGTGCCCTGCCCCTCCAGCGCTTCAACGAGTTCGAGGAGATGGCGGATGCCATGCAGGTACGGTTCGGGGTCCGTTAGCTGGCTTCCCAGGTGCATCGCCACTGCGGTCAGGGTCAGTCGGGGGTGCTCGAGGATACGCCGCGCGGCATCGGGGACCCGGTCGACGGGGACGCCGAACTTGATTCCCTTCTCGCCCGTTGAGATGTATGGGTGGGTTTCAGTGGTGACTTCGGGGTTGATACGGACAGCAAGCCGCACGTTGCGCTGCAGCGCATCGGCCAAGGTGGCGATACGGTCGAGTTCCGCCAGCGACTCGATGGCGATGTGGCCAATCTCCTCGTCGATGGCCAACGACAACTCGGCGTCGGTCTTGCCGACCCCACTGAAGATCAACCGGTCGGGGTTGAATCCCGCAGCCAGCGCGCGCCGCAGCTCGCCGCCGGACACCAGGTCGGCGCCCGCCCCCAGCTCTCTCAGCAGCCGCAGAACCGCGAGGTTGCTGTTGGCCTTGACGGCGTAGTGAATCCGGTAGGGCATGCCGGCAAGAGCTCGGGCCAGAATACCGTAGCGATCCCGAATGAACTCCGCGTTGTAGACGAACGTCGGCGTACCCACCGTCTCGGCGATGTCGCTGAGGGCCACGCCGGCCATCTGCAGCGAGGAGCCAACCCGCTCGACCCCCGCGACGGAGGAGCTCAATAGGCTTTCGCCCACACCGCCTCCGTCACACTCGGTTTGCCACACCAGACACAGGTGGTAGGCGCCTCGGCCGAACGGAACTCCTCGTCCGGCAGGACGCGGATCGTGGCCTTGGTGTCGGCCTTGATGTCCGCTTCGCATTGTGCACCACCGCACCAGCCGGCGTACACGAACCCACCGTCACCGGCGATGAACTCACGCAGTTGCTCCCGGGTGGCACCGCGCAGGCTGTTGGCCTCGCGGCGCTCGAGCGCAGCCTCGAACAACTCCTGCTGCAACGCATCCAGTCGATCGGCTATGGCGGCGGCGAGCCCTTCCATCGGTACCGGTTCCTTCCCCCCGGTCCGCTTGGCGACGACCACCGTTCCCGCCTCTAGGTCACGGGGCCCCAACTCGATTCTGAGCGGCGTCCCCCGCGCCTCCCACTCGTAATACTTGGCCCCCGGTTTCATGCCGTCCCGGCTGTCGAGGTGTACTCGGATTCCTGCCGCGTGCAGTTCGCCGCGGATCCGCTCTGCGGCTTCGACGACGGCGGCCCGTTGCTCGTCCGTCCGGTAGATGGGGACGATGACGACCTGATACCGCGCCAGACGCGGCGGACACACCAGGCCGCTGTCGTCGCCATGGGTCATGATCAAGCCGCCGATGAGTCGGGTGGAGACGCCCCAGGAGGTACTCCACACGTAATCGACTCCGCCGGCTTCGGTCTGGAACGTGGTATCGAACGCCTTGGCGAAGTTCTGCCCCAGGTTGTGGCTGGTTCCTGCCTGGAGCGACTTGTTGTCCTGCATGAGCGCTTCGGCGGCATAGGTGCGAACGGCCCCGGCGAAGCGTTCGCTGTCGCTCTTCAGGCCGGTGATCACCGGCATGGCGATGAATTCTTCCATGAAGGTGCGGTACACGCCAAGCATCCGGCGCGCTTCTTCCTCGGCTTCCGCTTCGGTGGCATGGGCCGTGTGCCCCTCTTGCCACAGGAACTCGGTGGTCCTGAGGAACAGCCGCGTGCGCAGTTCCCACCGCACGACGTTGCACCACTGGTTCATCAGCACCGGCAAGTCGCGCCAACTCTGAATCCACTTGGAGAACATCGCGTAGATGATGGTCTCCGATGTGGGACGGATCACCAG
>SMVY01000021.1 GCA_004357415.1 Gemmatimonadota bacterium | reverse complement strand
CGCGCTGCCGATCTTGCCGGCGCCGATCAGCGCCAGCGGATACCGGTGTCCCAGTCCGATGATGGTCCGCAGCCGCCCCGCCAATTCGGGCACCGAATAGCCCAGGCCGCGCTTGCCACACGAGCCGAAAAACGACAGGTCTTTGCGGACCTGGGCCGAGGTGGTCCCGCCGCGGCCGGCGAGGGCCTCGGAACTGACGGTCTCGATGCCCTGCTCTTCGAACTCCTCGAGAAACCGCAGGTACAGGGAGAGACGGCGGATAGTTGACTCGGCGACCTTCGGCATTGGGACTCTTGTGAAATGTTTCACAAACCTAGCCCGCCGACCACCCCAGGTCAACGAGTTCACGGGTCAGCGCCACGAACGCCGCCGGCGCTACCGTCTCCGGTCGGGCCGTCGGATCCAGTCCCACCGTGCGCAACATCGCCCCCGCCTTGTCGGCCGACCACCCCGTCAACTGCCGGATGCCACGCAGCAGTTGCTTGCGCCGCAAACTGAACAGACCGGTTACCACCGCTCTAAACGCCGAGAGCTCCGCATCATCGATGAGCGGAGCCTCCAGCGGCGTGAGCCTGAGCACCACCGAATCGACCTTCGGCGGCGGCTGGAACGCACCGGCCGGCACCCGGAACACGACCTCGGCCCGGGCCACCGCCTGAATACCGACACTCAGGGCGCCGTAGATCTTGCTCCCTGGTGGGGCCACGATCCGCTCGCCGACCTCGCGCTGCACCAGAAACACGCATCGCCGGGGCCGGGGTGGCGTCAAGGCCCTGTCCAGCAGTGGTGAGGTGATGTTGTAGGGGATGTTCCCGATGACCAGGAAATCGGAGTGCCCCACGACTTCATGCCAATCGAGCGCCAGCGCGTCGCCCGCCACCAGGTCGACACCGGGGAAACTCTGCTGCAAGTGGGACACGAGGTCGTTGTCGCGTTCGATGGCGACCACGGTGCCGGCACGTCCGGCCAGTATCGCGGTTAGCGCGCCACGTCCCGGCCCGATCTCCAGTACGGTGTCGCTGGGCCCGGGGTCGAGGGCGTCGACGATCCGGTTGAGGATGGAGGGGTCGGTGAGAAAGTGTTGGCCCAGCCGGCGCTTGGGTCTCACAGGCGCAGCACCAGCAGGGTGCGGTCGTCGCGGTAGCGCGCACCGAAGCGCTCGAGGTCGTCGAACACGGCTTGGACGATCGCCTCGGGCGTTTCGGTCCGCACCTGTGCCATGACGTCCAGCAGGCGCCGCTCGCTATAGGCTTCGCCATCGGCGTTGCGGGCTTCGACCAATCCGTCGGTCCACAGACACAGCAGATCGTGAGCCGCATCCCACTCGACGTGGGCGCAACCGATGCCGCCGGGTTCGGCCAGGCCGAGCGGCGGAGCGGTGGTAGCCAACCGGATGGGGGCGCCTTGGCGGGGAATCTTGAAGGCGTGTTGGTGGCCGGCGCTGGCGTAGGTAATCTCTCCCGCGGCCCGACTGAGAATGCCGTAGAACACGGTGAAATACATCTCCGTCGAGTCGAGCTTGCCCGACAGGCTGCGGTGCAACGCGTCGAGAATATCGTCCGGTGAGCCATCGGTCCCGGTGTGGATGGCCGCGGCGGACAGCACCAGCGCCATTACCAGCGCGGCGGAGAACCCGTGCGACGACACGTCGCCCAGCATCACGCCCACCTGGTCGTCCCGCAGTTGGCCGAAGGTGTAGAAATCGCCTCCCACCTGCTCGGCCGGGTAGCAGCGGACCGCCAGATCTGCACGGTCGCCCAGTACCGCAGGGGTGGGCATCAGTTTGAGCTGGAGATCGTGCGCCAGGGACAGTTCCTGTTGTACCCGTTGCTGGCGGATGTCGCGCAGGGTGAGGCGGTCGTTTTCGATGGCGGCCCCGACCTGATTGGCAACGGCGGCCACGAGTTTCTGGTCGCTCACCGAGAATTCATCGTTCCCCAGCCGGTCGGTGAAGCTCATGACCCCGACGCAGCGCGACCTGGCCCCGGGAGCGGCATAGGACACCGGGACACAAAGAAACGCGCGTCCGCGATAGCTGCGCTCGTCCTCGTGGACCAGCAGGTCGGCGTCCTCCGCCCTCACCGCCACAGCTCGTTCATCGCGGAACACGCGGGCGGCGATCGATTCCTCGTCGTCGATGGTGACCGGGGTCAGTTGTTCCGGCCTGACACCCCAGGTGGCCACGATGTCGAGGCGGCCCGACGCCTCGTCGTGAACCAGGATGGACGCGCGCCGGGCACTCACCATGGTGCTGACTTCGCGAAGGATGTTCTTGGCGGTTTCCTTGAAGTAGATCTTCTGGCCCAGGAGTTCGCTGATGGTGTAGAGGAGGTCGATCTCCTGGTACCGGTCGGCCAGTTCCTCGGTGATCCGCCCCAGGTCGAGTTGTGACGCCAATAAGGCGCCGACGACCGCCGCCACCTGCGGGGCCAGCGTCTCCACCGGACGGTCGCTGTCGGGTTCGATCTCCAGCCAGAACCCGGTGGTCCCCGGCACGGCCTGGAGCCAGATCCAGCCGTGTTCCAGCACGGGAATGCGGCCACCGACTTGCGGCACCGGCGGCCGCCACCCGGGGTCATCGCCAAAGGCAAGGCGTAATCCACGACCGTCGAAGCGCCACAGGCGGAGCCGTGCCTGGGCCAGCTTCGCCAAGGCACTGAGGGTCGTGTCGTGTTGTGCTAGTGACGGCGCAGCGTCATGCAGATCGAATTTCCCCGGTCGTTGAAGCGAACCTGGTCCATCAGGCTACGGATGAGAAACAGCCCGCGGCCACAGGGGTTCTCGATATCGTCGGGAAGGACGGGCTCGGGGATCGTGCGGGGATTGAACCCGCAGCCCTGATCGGTCACGTGCAGATGCACCTGTTCCACCAAACACTCCACCCGTATGTGCACGACTTTGGTGGGATCTTCACCGTTGCCGCACACGATGGCATTGGCCAACGCCTCGGACAGGGCCACACACAGCCTGAACCGGAACCTGCTGGAGGATTGGTAGCCGGCCAGGCAGTGACGGGCGATCAGCTCCACAGCCTCTTCGATCCAGACTACTTCACTGGGGAGCCGCAGCGAGATCTCGGCGGTGATCCCCTCCCCCGAGGGTGCGGCGACTTCCGACCGGCGAACGGTGAGCCTGAGTAGTGCCGTCATGGAGCCCGGATCAGAAATTGGCCAGCGCCTCGGTGCGCGATTCGGCGATGGCGAACAAGGTGTCGAGCTTTGTCAGTTCGAACAGGGCGCGCAGGTCCTCGTTGAGTTCCGCCAGACGCAACTCCCCGCCGTGCTCCCGAATCTTCTTGGAGATGGACACCAGGGCGCCCAGTCCCGAGGAATCGATGTATGCCGTCCCCGCAAAATCTATGAGGAACTTCCGCTCGCCCTCTTCCAGCGCATCCTGCACCAGATTCTTCAGTTCCTGGCGATTGCCGACGATCAACTGGCCGTCGACGGCGACGACCGTCACGCCTCCCTCATCCTTCGTGGAGCTGAACCCCATCGCATTTCTCCCTAGGTTGCGGTCGGCATCGCCTGCAGCGCGACGACGCAGGCCACCTGTACAATATCGTCAGGTGTCGCGCCACGCGACAAGTCCGACATCGGCCGGGCGAGCCCCTGAAGCACCGGACCGAGAGCCACCCCACCCGCCAGGCGCTGCACCAACTTATAGGCGATGTTCCCAGCGTCCAAGTTGGGAAACACCAACACGTTCGCCCGCCCGAGCACGGCAGACCCCGGCGCCTTGCGCCGGGCCACGTCCGGGTCGAGGGCCGCATCCCCCTGTAACTCGCCGTCCGCGGCTATGCCTGGCGCCAGCGCCTCGAACGCCGCCAACGCCTGGCGCACCTTCGCCACCAGCGGTCCCTCGGCGCTCCCCTTGGTGCTGAAGGACAGAAACGCCACCCGCGGCACGTCACCCACGATCAACGGCCGGTCGCGGGCGGCGGCCAAGGCAATCTGGGCCAGTTGGTCCGCTGTCGGCTCCGGCACGACCCCGCAGTCCGCAAAGGTCAGCACCCGGTCGTCCGGCATGACCATGTAGAACGACGAACTGACGAGGTCGACCCCCGGCGCCGTGCCGATGCCCCACAAGGCGGCACGGATCACCTCGCCGGTCGGGTGCGTCGCACCGGCAACGCACCCGTCCGCTTCGCCCAGCGCCACCAGGCCGGCCGCGAACAGCAGGGGATCGGACGCCAAGTCGAGGGCGTGGACCGCGTCGTGGACCGCGGCGGGTTTTCGCTTGCGCAGGTGTTCGGCCACCCGACCCAGCCGGGGATCGGACGCCGGGTCGAACCCGTTCGCTCCCCCGATGAGGATCGGATGGGCCAGGCCCTCAGCTGTAAGCGTCTCTGCAGCGGCCTGCACGCGCGGGTCGTCGCCTTCCGGGAGAACCACACGCATCGGGGAAGCGCCGGCCCGCTCCCGGAGTCGCTCCAGGAAACTCACGTGGCGAACTTCCGCCGGAGCGCTTCGGCCACCGCCGGGTGGACGAAGGCGTCGACGTCCCCGCCAAACCGGGCGACCTCACGCACCAGACTGGAACTGAGATAGGTGAACGCCACTGGCGGAACCAGAAACACTGTCTCGAGGGTGGGGTGCAGTTGGCGGTTCATCAAGGCCATCTGATATTCATACTCGAAGTCGCTGACGGCGCGCAGGCCGCGGACGATGAAGGTGGCATTGACCGTCCGGGCAAAATCGGCCAGCAAGGCGTTGAACGTGGTGAAGGACACCCGGGGATCGTCGCCGCAGGCCTGCCGCAGCATGTCCAGCCGCTCGTCCGGGGAGAACAGCGGCTCCTTCTGGAAGTTCACCGCCACCGCCACGATCAGCTCGTCGCACAGTGCCAGGCTCCGGTGGATGAGGTCCTCGTGACCCTTCGTCGGGGGGTCGAACGACCCCGGATAGATTGCGATTCGTTTCATGGCGCGTAGCAGAAGCTGAGGGCGGTTGATCCGTAGCAGCGGGTCTCGTCACCCAGCGTGCCAGCGGCCGCCGGATGCTCGACTGATAGAATGCGCCCGAACGGGACGGCGCGGAAGAGGGCAATGAGCCGATCGGCCTCCCCGTCGGCGTACGGCGGGTCGGCAACCACGACGTCGTAGGCGTCCTTGGGGAGCCGTTCCGCAAAACGGAGAGCATCCTGACGCCGGACGGTGGTCACGTCTGCCACACCCAGCTGTTCGATATTCTTCTCCAGAGCCGCCACCGCCTTGGCGTTCCGCTCGACGAACTCGATGGAGGCCGCCCCGCGCGACAACGCCTCCAACCCAAGCGCGCCGCTCCCGGCATACAGGTCCAGCACCCGAGCATGGGCCAACCGGCCTCCCAGGATACTCATCCACGCCTCGCGCACTCGATCGGACGTGGGCCGGACCGCGCTTCCCCGCGGCACCAGCAGCAGCCGCCCACGGAAGGTACCCGCAATGATCCGCACGGATTCGGCTCAGCCGGGCAGTGCCGACCCCGACGGGGTGAGCGCCACGAGCCTGCCCTGGAGGGTGTTTCGGCCACGCCACTCGTTGTGCTCGAGCTTGAAGGCCGCGTCCACCGGGTCGTCGCCCAACCATGGCACCCGGTCGGCCCACTGGAAGCCGATGATCTCGAGATGCCGGTCGCCCGCCGTGAGCGCCCCCTTCAAGTGCCCCTTCCCCACCACCGACCGGTTGGCGAACTGCACGCCCCGGACCCCGAAGACGGGGCCGGGATTGGCCATGCCACACGGTTCGAGGTAGCGGCACAGCCGTTCGAGGTCGGGAGTAGCGTCGGCCAGGTCGATTTCCAGATCGACGCGTTGTTCGGGGCCGAGGTCGTCGATGGCGAGGCGCTCGCGGGCGATGCGCCCGAAGCGCTCGCGGAAGGCCTCCAGGCGGTCCCGGCGGATGGTGAGGCCGGCGGCCATTCGGTGACCGCCGTAACGTTCCAGGAGATCGTCGCACTCGGTCAGCGCCGAGTGCAAGTCGAAAGGTGAGATACTCCGGCCCGACCCCTTGCCGACGTCCCCGTCGAAGGCGATGAGAAACGTCGGCCGGCCGTATCGCTCCACGATACGGGACGCGACGATGCCGACCACCCCGGGGTGCCACTCCTCGCCGGTCAGCACCAGGGCAAAGTCCCGCTCGGGATCGAGCACACGCTCTACCTGGTCGAGTGCCTGGTCGAGGATGTTCTGGTCGATAGCTTGCCGCTGCCGGTTGAGGTCGTCCAGATAGTGCGCCAGGCGGTCGGCCTCGCCGGGGTCGTCGGTCACCAGCAACTGTAACCCGTCCATGGCCTCACCGATCCGGCCGACCGCGTTGAGTCTGGGACCGAGGATATAACCCACCTGCCCGGCGCGAATCTCCCCGTCATGGAGGTTGCACACCCGAATGAGGGCTCTGAGCCCTGGCCACTGGGAGTGTCCCAGCACCTTGAGGCCGTGCTTGACCAGGATGCGGTTCTCCCCCACCAAGGGGACGATGTCGGCTACCGTCGCCATGGCCACGTAATCGAGCAAGTGCATGGGGAGGTTGGCTGGGAGGCCGAGCGGCTCCACCAACGCCTGCACCAGCTTGAAGGCGATCCCGGTGCCGCACAGCATCTCCAGCCCCGAGTCGTCGTCGGGGCGCTGGGGATCGATGACCGCGCATGCCGCGGGGAGATCCGGGCCGGGGATGTGATGATCCGTCACCACCACGTCGATGCCGCTGTCAGTGGCGGCCGCCACCGTCTCCAACGCGGTGATGCCGCAATCGCACGTTACCACCAGCCCCACGCCGGCCGCCTTGGCGGCCGCCAAGCCGGCCGGACCGAAATCGTAACCGTCGTGCACCCGGTGGGGAACGAAGGGGATGACCTCGGCGCCGCCGAGGCGGAGTGCCCGCGTCAGCAGGGCGGTGGCGCACTGGCCATCGACGTCGTAGTCGCCGTGGACCATGATGGGGCGATTGCTGCGCACCGCGTCGGTGATCGCTTCGACGGCGTCGGCCATCCCCGCCATGGTCAACGGGTTGGCCAGCCGGTCGAGTGAGGGGCGCAGAAACTCCTGGGCCGCCTCTCGGGTGTCGAACCCTCGCTGCACCAGCAGCCCCGCCAGCGGGAGCGGCAGCGACAGCGCGCCCGCCAGCGCCTCGGTCGCGCTCCGGTCAGGAGCGTCGCGCACCGCCCACTTGAGGGGCGGAAGGAGGGAGGTACTCATACCCGAAAGGTAGTGGCCCCGGGAAGATCCCCGTTACCCTTCCTCATCGGTGTAGTACAAGATCACGCCGCACACTTCGCACCCGCCCAGCACCGAACCGTTCTTGATCTGAGTGCGCCGGTGGAGCGGGATGGTGGTGAAGCACGCCCCGCAGGCGGGGCCGCTCATCGCCACGACCACCGCGACAGACCGGGATTGGTACAGCCGGTCGTACTTGATGCGCAGCGGTTTGTCCAGTTTCTTGGCGCTGGCCTCGCGGCTCCGGGTGACCGACTTGCGTTCCGCCAGCAGGCTCTCTTCCCGCGCGAGCAACTCCGCCCGCTCGGGATCCTGGGTCTTCTTCAGTTCCTCCAACTCGGCCGCGGCCTGGACAACCTGCTCCTCCAGCCCCCGGACGGTCTCGTCCATCCTGACCCATTCGCTCTCTTCCTGGGTCAGGACCGATCGCGCCAGTTCCAGTTCCGCCATGATGCTGGCGGCCACCTTCCCCGGCCGGGTAATCTCCAGCCGCTGTTTGCGGCGATCCTGCTGCCCCCGGTAGCCCTCGATCTTGACCTCGGTCTCGGTACGGCGCGCCACGGCGTCGGCCACCGCTCGTTGCGCTGCGGTATGGGCCTCTTCCCCGGTAGCCACGGCCAGGTCTAGCGCGGCGACTTCCTCGTGCAGCGCCGCCAGACTCTCCTCCACCGCCTTCAACCCGAGGTCCTTTTCCTGCAATTTCAACAACTTGGCAAGGTCTGGATGCATCGAAATTCCTTCTCCTCAGCAAATCGGTTTCAGTTACTGGCGGCCGGACCGGCCGCCTTGCGCCAACCTCGCTGCGTGTATCGTCGTTTCCATTCTCTCGGGAAACGCGTCTGCAGTTCCTTCATACGACGCTGGTGCTCGCTCAGCAATGCTTCCTGTTCGGCGGCCGGCGCCTGCCGCCTCCGGCTTGCCAGATCGTCGAGCTCCCGAAAATAAGGGCGGGATTCGAGAATCTGACAGGCACGCGCGAAGATGACATCGGCTCCCTCGACGTCAAGCCCCGACTCGGTCTGCTTCAATCGGGCCCACAACTGACGCACGGTATCCGGGGCCATGTCCGGTGGCTCGACCTGGTAGCGCTCGCCACCCGGGGCGGCCAAGACCTCATACAGCGCCCGGTAGACGTCCCCCTCGAACCAGTCCGCCGGCACCTGCTCCCGGGCGCGCTCCAGCCACACCGGCGACTGCAAGATCACCCGCAGGAGATCGCGCTCAGCCAAATCACCGTCTCGCTGGCTGCGCCGAGTCGACGTTGACCCAGGGACCCGCTGGGGCCGCACCGCCCGTTGGGGCATGGTGCGCTCCTGAGCATCCTGGGCCAGGACTTCCTTGGCCACCCCGGTGAGTTCCTCCAGGCGAGCAAGATACAGCTCTTTGGTTATGGAACTCTTGGCGGCACGCACGGTCGGCATGAGCCGGTCCAGCGCCCGGCGCCGGTGCTCGATGCCCTCGAACCACCCCTTGCGTTGGAGGATCTGAATCTTGCGCTCGAGCACGTCGATGGCGTCGTCGAGAACGCCCTGCACCGCTTGGGCACCACCGGCCTCCGCCAGCGAATCCGGGTCTTCCCCCGGCGGCAGCGTGCCCACTCGTACCTCGAACTCGTGTCGCAGCAGTTCGTCGGCAGTGCGGAACGTGGCCCGCAAGCCGGCCTGGTCGCTGTCGTAAAGTACCACCGCGCGTGAGGTGTACCGTTTGAGGATCGCCGCCTGGTCCGAGGTCAGGGCGGTCCCCAGCGGGGCCACGACGTGATCGATGCCCACCTGGGCCAGTCGGAGCACGTCGAAATACCCCTCGACCAGCAACACACATTCCGCCTGACGGATGGCGTGTTTGGCGTGGTGCAGATTGTAGACCAGCCGGCCCTTGTGGTAAATAGGCGTTTCGGGCGAGTTGAGGTACTTCGGTTCGCCCGACCCCAGGATCCGGCCACCGAATCCCACCACCCGGCCCCGGATGTCGTGGATGGGAAAGGTGAGCCGGTCGCGAAACCGCGGGTAGCTGCCACCGTCGTCGCGCCGCACCACGATGCCGGCCTCGACCAGCACGTCCTCGTCGATGCCCAACTCCCGCATCGCCACCTGCAGCGCCGGACCCCGAGGGGCGTATCCCAGACCGAGCGGTATGGCCTCCTGCAGGTCCCAGTGGCGTTCCTGGAGATAGCCGCGCGCCGTCTTGGCCTCGGGGAGTTCGCGCAACTGCGTGGCGAACCAGTCCTGCACCACGGCCACGGCACTGAACAACGGCTCTCGCGGATCGGGGCCCGCCTGTTCCGCCTGTTCCGGAATGGTGATGCCCACGCGGCGGGCCACCTCGCGCACGGCGGTGGGATAGTCCATGCCGAACCGCTTCATCAAATAGGAAAACGCGTCGCCACCCTCGTGACAGACGTAGCAGTAGAAAATGCCCTTCTTGGGAATCACGGCAAAGTTTCGGTGGGTGCCGCCGTGAAACGGACAGGGACCACGATAGTCGGTTCCGGTCCGCTTCAATTCCACCGACTCACCTATGATCTCGAGCAGATCGGCACTGTCGCGCACCTGCTCGATGACGTCGTCGGGGATGCGGCTCATGACCCGAACTCCACGATCGTCACGCCGGTGCCCCCGTCCCGCCGCTCGGCGAACTGGTACTGCAGCACGCGCGAATCCCCGTCCAGCACCCGTCGCACCCGGTCGCGCACCACACCGGTCCCCATGCCATGGATGATCCGGAGATACGGTTGCTCGCTGACAACCGCACCATCCACCGCGGCGACGGTGGCGGCCTGCGCCTCGTCACCGGTCATACCCCGGAGATCGATCTCCAGCGGCGGCGCCTCGGTGGCCACTGGGCGCCGCTCGCGGGCAGCGCGCCTCGGCGCCGGGTCCTTCCGCTGCACCACCCCCACGATTTCCCGGGAACGAACTACCGTACGGACCGCCCCTCCCCCGACCACGACCACCCACCGGCCGTCGCGGCGCCGTTCGATGACCTCACCCACCATGCCCGACGCCAACCGCACGCGACTCCCGACCACGACCGGTTCGTCGAGCAGTGGCGCCGTGTCTTGGCCCCGCGCAGTGCCGGCGAGGGCTTCAGCCTCCGCCTGGACGCCCTCCTCCACCAGCCGGCGGGCCTCCCGCGCCGTGGCCTCGTCCACCGCCGCCCGGGCCATGCCGAGTGCCTGCTCCACCCGACGGCGGGCCTCCAGCAGATAGGCCTTGGCCCGGGTACGGGCATCGCGCTCCCCCTGACGCTCGCGGTCGTCGAGCGTCTCGGTCCGCTCGGCCAGGGCCGCCTCGCGGGCGGTGGCACGCTGTGCGCGAAGGTCGATGTCTGCCTGGTGTTGGGCGAGAGTTGCCTCGGACCGGGCAACGGCCTGCTCCCGCTCCTCCACGGCGGCCAGCAACGTGTCCAGGTGGCGCTCCACGTCGGGGAGCGCCGCCTCGGCCTCGGCCAAGACCGCCGGATCGAGCCCCAACCGCCGCCCGATGGCCAAACCGTATGATCGGCCCGGGACGCCCTTCTGAAACCGATACGTCGGTTCCAGCGACACGGCATCGAACTGCAACGAGCCGTTGACGACCTGGGGAAGCCGCTCGGGGAGTTTCTTGAGCGCCCCGAGGTGGGTGGTGGCCAGGGTGGTGACACCGCGCCGGGTGAGGGCAGCCAATGCGGCGCCGGCGAGAGCCGCTCCCTCGGCCGGGTCGGTGCCGCTGCCGATTTCGTCGATGAGCACCAGGGAATCCGGCCCGGCCTCCTCGAGGATGTGTCGCAGGGCATTCAAGTGAGCCGCAAACGTCGACAGGCTCGCCGCGATCGACTGGTGATCGCCGATGTCGGCAAAGCAACTGCGGAACAGCGGCAACGAACTGTTGGAACCCACCGGCGGGATGATGCCGCTTTGGGCCAGCGCGGCGAACAAGCCGACCGCCTTCAACAGGACCGTCTTGCCGCCGGTATTGGGACCGCTCACCAGCACCGTGCGTTCGTCGGCCTCGAGCACCAGGGAAAAAGGAACCACCGGTGTGTCACCATCCAGCAGCAACGGATGCCGGCCGTCCCGAATGGCCAGGGACCCGCACCGTAGGGGCGACGCATGCGTCGCCCGGACGTTGCCCACGACGGGGCAATGGCCGTCGACGTGGACCGCGTAGGCGGCGCGGGCGTGCAGTTCATCGGCCGCCACGCACATCTCGAGGGCCGACGTCAGCTCGGCATGATGGGGTCGCAACTCGGCGGTGACGTCGCGCAGGACCTTCAGGGCGGCGCGTTCTTCGGCCACCTCGGCCTCGCGCAGGGCGTTGCCCAGTTCCACCACAGCGGTCGGCTCGATGAACAACGTGCCCTGGCTGGCCGACTCGTCGTGAACGATGCCGGCCGGCCGGTCGCGATTGTCTCGTCGGACGGGGATTACGTAGCGGCCGCCCCGGACGGTGACCGATCCACCTTCATCGCCCAGCGAGCGCAGCAGCGACTCGAGCTTCCTGATCAGGCTCCCGCGGGCCTGGTGGATCGCCTTGCGGGCCGACCCCAATGCCGGACTGGCGCTGTCGAGCAGCCGCCCGTCGTGGTCCACCGTGGCGTCCAGCTTCCGGGCCAGCGAGGCGTCGGGCATCGGTTGCCGCAGTGCCGCCACGCGGGGTGCTTGGTCGCGCACCCGGCGGAGCTCGGCGGCCGTCGACCCGGCAACGGCCAGAAGGCGCCTGACCGGGACCAGTTCAGCGGCTTCGAGGACACTGCCGTCGAGTTGGAGGCGCTTCAGGACGGAACCGGCTTCGGGGGCGGCATCGATGGTCAGGCCTTCACCGCCGCGAACCAGGGCCGCGGCTTCAGCTACCGTGCCGAGTGCGTGGGCGATAGCGTCGGGATCGATCGAGGGGCGCCGGGCCTTGATGCGTGCAGCCGCCAGGGGGCCGGCGGCGTAGCGCGCCACCCGCTCGAGCACGGCGGCGAACTCGAGCGTTTCGAGCGTGTCGTTCTCCCAGGCGCTTGCCGAAAACGGCAACGGGGTGCCGGCGGTTCCGCCCGCCGACACCCCGTGATGCACCGAAAGAGGCTGCTCGTCGATCATCCTGCTTCAAGCTCCTCGCGAACGATCTGATTGATGAGCTTCCCGTCGGCTCGTCCGCGGAACTGGGGCATGACCTGTCCCATGACCGGCCCGATGGCGTCGGCCCCGCCATCGATGGCGGCCCGGACGGCCGCCCGGATCTCGCCGGCGTCGACCTCGGGGGGGAGAAACACCTTGAGCACCTCGATCTCGGCGGCCTCCTGGGCGGCCAGATCGTCACGACCGCCGGCCTGGTATTGCTCGACCGAATCCTGCCTCATCTTGACGGCCTTGCGCAGGACGGTGGCGACGTCCTCGTCGGTGAGTTCGCGCTGGAGTTCGATCTGGTGGTTCTTGATCGCAGCCATCACCGTGGTGAGGGCCAGGGTGCGGTCTTTGTCCCGCGCCTTGCGGGCCTCGAGGGTCGAGGCCTGCAAGGTGGCCAACAGGCTATCGCCGGCCACGCGGTCCTCGCCGATTCTTGCGAATGGCAGCGTTCAACTTACGCTTGCGCTTTTCGCTCGGCTTCTCGAAATGGCGGTGCTTGCGAAGGTCCGACAGGATCCCCGCCTTCTCGCACTTCTTCTTGAAGCGCTTGAGCGCCCGCTCGAAGTTTTCATCCTCATGGATGATGACTTCCGCCATGAGTCTCCATCACCCCCTTCAAGGCCATTGGGCCTAAACTATTGCAGCATTACAAGGTAGACGGGGCAGTCACGGCGGGCAAGCCCGGTCAGCCCGGCGGCCATTTCATCGGTCGCCCGCCGAGGATGTGCACGTGCAAGTGGAACACACTCTGTCCACCGTCCACCCCGGTGTTGCTCACCAGGCGGTAGCCGCGCTCGTCCAGGCCCAGATCGGTGGCGATTGCGGCGGCGGCAGCCATGAGCCGTCCCACCAGCTGCTCACCCTCGGGCCCGGTGGCGTCGCGCACCGCCTCGATGTGGCGGCGGGGAATGACCAACACGTGGTGCGGCGCCTGCGGGTCGATGTCGCGGAAGGCCACCACGTCGTCGTCCTGGTGGACGATGTCCGCCGGAATGGCGCCGCTGGCTATCTGACAAAACAGGCAATCAGCCATCGGTCTGCCTCATTTCAGGTTCTACCCAACGCCACCGCCGGTCATCAGGCACCCAGTGCTTCCTTGATCTTGGACCAGAATCCCGATTCGGGTTCGGGAGGTTGGCCCTCGATAGCCGCCATCTGGCGGAACAGCGATTCCTGCTCGGATGACAGGTGGTCGGGAGTCCACAGGTGGAGCCGAACGTGGAGGTCGCCCTTGCCGCTCCGTCCCAGTCGTGGCAACCCCTTGCCGTGGAGTTGGAGGACCGTCCCGGTTTGCGTTCCGGCGGGGACCTCGAGCGACTCGTCGCCATACGGTGTCGGGACCGAGAAGGTGCTCCCCAGTGCCGCCTGGGAAAACGACACGGGCAGGTCGATCACCAGGTCGTCGCCGTGGCGTTCGAACCGGTCGTCGTCCTCAATGTCGAGGATCACCACCAAGTCGCCGGGCACGCCGTTCCGCAACCCGGCGCCACCCTGGCCGCGCAACGTCAGGTAGTTGTTGTCGGCCACGCCCGCTGGGATGTCGACGGCGACCTTGCGCTCGCCGCGGACGCGGCCCTCGCCCCGGCACGCTTCACACGGCTTGGTGATCACTTCACCCTCGCCGTGGCAGTTGGGGCACGGAGCGATCGACACGAATTGGCCGAACATGCTCCGGGTAACTCGCCGTACCTCACCCGATCCACCGCAGGTGCGACACGCCGCCGGCCGGGCTCCCTGGGCCAGCCCCTGGCCGCTGCACACCTCGCATGTTTCCAGCGTCCGCAGCTTGAGCGTCCGCTTGGCGCCATTGGCGACGTCGTCGAGCGTCAGTTTGATGGTGACGCGTACGTCACGGCCGCGCCGGTTCTCCGCCGCCGATGGTTGTTGGCCCCCGAACATCGATTCGAAGCCACCTAGGCCGGCGCCGAAGTCGCGCATGAAGATGTTGAGCGCTTCCGAAAGATCCACGTGATGGAAGCCGCCAAACCCGCCACCGCCGCCACCCTTGAGACCGGCTTCGCCGTAGCGGTCGTACAGCGCCCGTTGCTCCGGGTCGCGCAACACCTCGTACGCCTCGGTGATCTCCTTGAACCGCGCCTCGGCATCCGGGGCGTCGTTCCGGTCGGG
>SMVY01000020.1 GCA_004357415.1 Gemmatimonadota bacterium | reverse complement strand
CCCATCGCGATCTACCGGTTGAAGACGTAGCGCCAGCCGCCTTGCTCGAGGAGGTCGAGCACCCGCCGTACCGGCAGGCCCATGACCCCGAAGAAATCACCCTCGATCCCTTCGACGAGAGCGGCACCATATCCCTGGATGCCGTAGGCACCCGCCTTGTCGAGCGGCTCCCCCGTGGCAACATAGGCCCGGATGAGGTCCTCGCCGGCCGGCCGGAAGGTCACCCGGGTGACGTCCGTGGCGGTATGAAGGCCTGTGGGGGAGTGTAACGCGCAGGCGGTGATTACCTGGTGCGTCCTCCCCTGCAACCGCAGCAACATGGCGACCGCCTCCTCCGCGTCGGCCGGTTTCTCCAGCACGTCCCCCTCGAGCACGACGATGGTATCGGCTCCGAGCACGTACTCGCCGGGCACCGCGCCGGCCTTCTCGACCGCCAACCGCTCGGCGTATTCGGTCGGCGTCTCGTTGGGACGGGTGGTTTCGTGGATGTCGGCCGGGCGGACCTGAACGGGAATGCCCAGCATTTCCAGCAACTGCCGGCGGCGGGGGGAGCGGGACGCCAGAATCAGTTCACGCACTCTGAGTGCGCTCCAACAGAAGAGTGACCGGACCGTCGTTGTGGATCTCGACGGCCATCATGGCACCGAACTCGCCGCTGGCGACCGTGAGCCCCAGGCCGCGGAGGGCACCGAGGAACTCCTGGTACAGCGGAATGGCCGTCTCGGGCCTGGCCGCCGCGATGAAGGAAGGTCGCCGGCCCTTGCGTACATCGCCGTAGAGAGTGAACTGCGACACCACCAGGACGGCCCCGCCGACGTCGGCCAACGCCAGGTTCATCTTGCCGTCTTGGTCGGCGAACAACCTGAGCCCGGAGATCTTGGCGGCCATCCACTTTACGTCATCACTCGTGTCGCCATCGGTGAATCCGACCAGCAGGCAATAGCCTTTCCCGATCCGGCCTACCTCCCGGCCATCAATGGTGACCGAGGCCTCAGTCACCCGCTGCAGCACAACACGCATGCCAACCCCCTGTCCACCGTCCAAGAAAACGCGCCCCCCGAACGAACGGAAGGGCGCGTCACAAAACCGTTGGAGAGCAGATGCTATTCGACGGTCACCGACTTGGCGAGGTTGCGCGGCTGATCCACGTCACACCCCCTTCGGACCGCAACGTAGTACGCCACGAGTTGCAAGGGGATGGTCGTGAGGATTGGGGTCAGGAGGTCGAGTGTTTCGGGGATGGTGAACGTGGCATCGGCCAGACGCTCGATTTCGTGGTCGCCGTCGTTGACAAACGCCACGACCTTACCGCCACGCGCTTTCACTTCTTCGATGTTGGACACGATCTTGGAGTGCACGGCGTCCCGCGGGGCGATGAACACCACGGGCATGTTTTCGTCGATCAGCGCAATGGGGCCGTGCTTCATCTCCGCGGCCGGATAGCCCTCGGCGTGGATGTAGGAGATTTCCTTCAGTTTGAGCGCACCCTCGAGCGCCACCGGGAAGTTGACGCCGCGCCCCAGGTAGAGCGCGTTGCTGGTATCGAGGAACCGCTCGGCCAGCGACTCGATCTCATCGACGCGGCCGAGGATCTCCTCGATCTGGCCGGGAAGCGCTTTCAGCGCTTCGACGAACTGCCTCCCTTGGAGGATGCTCAGATTCTTGAGCCGGGCCAGCCGCAGGGCGAACAGCGCCAGTGCACCCAATTGGCTGGTAAAGGCCTTGGTGCTGGCCACACCGACCTCGGGACCGGCGTGCAGGTAGGTACCGCCGTCGACCTCGCGGGCGATGGTCGAGCCGACCACGTTGACCACGCCGATGGTCCTGGCGCCCCGGTTCTTCGCTTCGACCAGCGCCGCCAGGGTATCGGCGGTTTCGCCGGATTGGGAGATGCCGATGACCAGCGTTCGCTGGTCCACCACCGGATTGCGGTAGCGGAACTCCGAGGCATACTCGACTTCAACCGGCACCCGGGCCAGCTCCTCGATCATGTACTCGCCAATGAGCGCCGCGTGCCATGACGTGCCGCAGCCGGTGATGATGATCCGGTCGATCTGCTTCAGTTCATCGTTGGTGAGGTTGAGCCCCTCGAGACGAGCGGTACCTTCGTCCTCCAACAGGTGACCGCTGAGCGTGTTGCTCAGGCTGGTCGGCTGGTCGAAGATCTCCTTCAACATGAAGTGCTCGAATCCACCCCGTTCGATCGTTGCCAAGTCCCACTCGATCCGGTCGATTTTCTTGCTGATCTCCATTACGTCGAGACTGCGAACCCGGTAGCCGTCGCGAGAGAGAACGACCATCTCGCCGTCGTCCAGATACACCACGGAGCGGGTGTGCTCGAGCAGCGCGGAAGCGTCGGACGCCACGAACCACTCACCGTCACCCACACCGACGATGAGGGGAGATCCCTTGCGGGCCGCCACCAGGCAGTCCGGCTCGTCGGCCGAGATGACCGCAATGCCGTAGGCGCCGTCCACCTCGCGCAGCGCGGCCGCGACGGCAAGCTCGAGATCACCCTGGTACAGCTCCCCGATGAGGTGCGCCAACACCTCCGTGTCGGTTTCGGACTCGAACGTATGGTTGCGCTGCTCCAACGCCGTGCGTAAGGCGCCGGCGTTCTCGATGATGCCGTTGTGGATTACCGCGATGCGGCCGGTCTGGTCGGTGTGAGGATGGGCGTTGGTAGTGGTGGGGGCGCCGTGCGTGGCCCAGCGGGTATGGCCCAAGCCGACCGTTCCCTGCGGGAGGGTCGGCCCCAGTTTCTTTTCCAGACTGGACAATTTGCCGGACGCCTTGGTAACCACCAACCCGTCACCGTTCAACACGGCCAGGCCCGCGGAATCGTACCCCCGATACTCCAGTCGCCTGAGCCCCCTGATGATCAGATCAGCCGCGGGCCGGAAGCCCACATACCCTACGATACCGCACATGGCAGTCCCATTTCCTTAGGCGTCCAAGACATTCCTACACTCACTGACCAGCGCCTCGGCATCCTCCACGGTTGCGGCCTCGGCGATGATCCTGATGACGGGTTCGGTGCCCGACGGCCGCAAATGCACCCACCTTCCCGGCCAGGCCAGTCGCAGCCCATCCCTGGAGTCCGCCGTTGCATCCGCGAAACGACTCTGTAACCGCTGGTAGATAGGCGCCAGATCGTCACGCCGGGGTACCTTGGCCTTCACGATGCTGTAGCGGGGCGCCGCTTCCACCAGGCCGGACACCGTAAGTTTCGTGGTAGCAAGCAGATGCAAGATTAAGGCCAGGCCCACAGGAGCGTCGCGGCCGGTATGGGCCTGGGGGAACATCACCCCCCCGTTCCCCTCCCCACCGATCACGGCACCGTGTTGCTGGATGAATTGTGCCACGTTGGCCTCGCCCACTGGGGCCCGCTCGAACACCGCCCCGGCCGAGGTGGCCGCATCCTCGACGACCAGGCTGGTGGACAGATTGGCCACCACCACGGGAGCACTGCCGTCGAGCCCCGCTCCGGTACCGTTCCGGCCGAGCACGGCCTGCACGGCAAAGGCCAGGGTGTAGTCCTCGCCGATGGCCCGGCCGTGCTCGTCCACCAACGCCAGGCGATCGACGTCAGGGTCGACGGCGAACCCAACCTGGGCACCGCTGTCCCTGACCAGCCGGCCCAACTCCTCGAGGTGCTCGGGCACCGGCTCCGGTGGCCTGGGGAACCGGCCGTCGATCTCCAGATTGATGGCCGACACGTGGCACCCGAGCCGTTCGAGAAGGGCCGGCATGATGGTGCCGCCGGCGCCGCGGACGCAATCAAGAGCCACCCGGAACTGCTTCGACCTGATCAGCTCCACGTCGATCTGGGGCAGGGCCAGAACCTGGTCGATGTGACGGGACACTGCCTCGGTATCCTCCCGCACCCTGCCGATGCCGGCCCAATCGACGCGGTCAGGGCCTCGCTCGGCCAGGTCCCGGACGGCTGCCCCGTCCTGGGCATCGAGAAATACCCCGTCGGGACCGACCAGTTTCAGCGCGTTCCACTCGACGGGGTTGTGGCTTGCCGTCAGGATGAGGCCGGCGCCGGCGCGGTGGTGTTCGACCGCCAGCTGTACCGTCGGGGTAGGGACTATCCCCAGGTCGATCACCTCGGCGCCGACCGACATCAGTCCGGCCTTGGCCGCCATGGCGAACATGGCGCCGCTGGTCCGGGAATCGCGCCCCAGCACCACCGTCGGATTGCCGGCGGCGCGAGCCCAGGCCCCGAGGGCCGCGGCGTGCCGGGTAACCAGCTCGGGAGTGAGATCGCTACCGACGATGCCCCGCATCCCGGAAACGCTGACGATGAGACCGTGGTTCATAACCCCTCGACGCGCCCCCGCAAGAGCGCCCTAGTGGACGGACAGTGCCGAAAGATACCGGATTGGCAGCTGAGGCGGCCTATCCACCAAACGTGACAGAGGGATGCGCGCTTCTTCCACCGCTGGCTTGCCGCAACCTCTTGCAGTTCATTAGCTTCCCACAAACACACCCGACGAGCCATGACCCGAATTCTCCCCGATGATCTCGAATACTCCGTAGCCACTCGCGCGGTCCACGCCGGCCAGGAACCCGACCCGAAGGCCGGGGCCATCATGCCGCCCATCTACCAGACTTCTACCTACGTCATGGAGGGTCTGGGACGGCACAAGGGCTACGACTACGCCAGGAGCGCCAACCCCACCCGCGAGGCGTACGAACGCAACGTCGCCAGCCTGGAAGGCGCCACCCACGGCATTGCCTACGGCTCGGGGCTGGCAGCGCTCGATGCCGTCCTCAAGCTGCTCAAGGCAGGCGATCACGTCATCTCCGAGGCCAACATCTATGGCGGCAGCGCCCGCATGATGCGGGAGTTCTACCAACCGCTGGGACTCGAGTTCACCTTCGTAGACACCCGGAACATCGAGACGGTGGCAGCCGCTTTGCGGCCCGCAACCCGGCTGGTCTTCTCGGAAACGCCCACCAACCCCATGATGCGTCTGACCGACCTGCGGGCCATGGGCGACCTCACCCAGGCCCACGGCCTCCTGCTGGTGGTGGACAACACCTTTGCCACGCCGATCTTCCAGCAGCCGCTGAACTATGGCGCCGACATCGTCCTCCACAGCACCACCAAGTACCTCAACGGCCACAGCGACATGGTCGGGGGCATGCTGGTCTGCCACCGCGATGATCTGGCGGAGAAGTTGTCGTTCATTCAGATGGCCGGTGGAGCGATCCCCGGCCCGATGGACTGCTGGTTGGCGCTCCGCGGCGCCAAGACCCTCCCGCTCCGCATGCAGCAACACGACCGGAACGGTCGCGCCATCGCCGCATGGCTGGCCGAGCGGGACGACGTCCCCAAGATCTACTATCCGGGACTCCCGTCCCACCCGCAGTACGACTTGGCCTGCCGGCAGATGAGCGGTTTTGGCGGCATGATCTCGTTCGACCTCGAGGATCCGGAACGTGCCCGCCGGTTCGTGGAAGGCACCCGCATCTTCAGCCTGGCCGAATCGCTGGGCGGCGTTGAGAGTCTGGTGAACCACCCCGCCTCCATGACCCACGCTTCAGTCCCACAGGACCTGCGCGCGGAGATGGGATTGACCGACAGTCTGGTACGTTTGAGCTGTGGCATCGAGAATGTCGACGACCTCATCGCCGACATCGACCGGGCTCTGGCCCTGGCCAGCCGGCGCACAGAGGTCTCACTGTGAAACCAGTGGTGGCCCTCATCGTACGGGCCTGCAACCCTTTTCCGTGAGTCCGACATGACTGCAAATCCTCCCGCTCCCCGCGAGCGTGTCTCCTTTCCGGAAATCGACGCCGTCTCGTGGGAGCATCCGGCCGACCGGGCCGCGTTGCAAACGCTGCGTTCGATCCCCGGCTTCGATCAAGTCGTCCGCAAGCTGGTCGCCATGCTGGGCGGTGAGCGGGGCATCCGCCTGCTGTTCCAGGGCAACGCCATCAAGACCGGCCCCAGGCAGTACCAGACGCTGCACGCCCTGCACGTGGAAGTCGCCGCCACGTTCAACTGGCCGACCGTGCCGGAGCTGTACGTGTCGCAGACCCCGCTGTTCAACGCCGGCGCCTACGGCGTGGACGATCCGTTCGTCGTGGTACACACCGCCGCGCTGGAACTGCTGTCGGAAGACGAATTGCGGGTGTTGCTGGCCCACGAGATGGGCCACGTTGTCAGCGGTCACGCGTTCTACCGGACCATCGCCGCCATCCTGCTGTCGATCAGTTTCGCGGCGCTCCCCATTCTTGCGGGGATCGTGCTGCTGCCCATCCGGCTGGCAATTCTGGAGTGGTCGCGCAAGGCGGAGTTGTCGTCGGACCGCGCCGGTCTGCTCGGCAGCCAGGACGTCGAGGCCTCGCAACGGCTGTTGATGAAAATGGCGGGGGGCATGCGCCAGGGCCGGTTGGCCGACGAACTCGACGTCGACGATTTCATGGCGCAGGCCAACGCGTACCTCGAAAGCAACGAGGGCCTCGACATCATATACAAGATCGTCAACACCCTCGGGCTCACCCACCCGCTCCACACGGTTCGGGCCGCGGAGCTGCAACAGTGGATCGCCTCCGGCGACTACGAGCGCATCTTGCGCGGCGAATACACCCGGCGCGGCAAAGAGGCTCACGAGCGGCCGCTCAAGGACGATCTCGGTGCCGCCGGCGGCTACTACGCCCAGGAAGCCAGGGACACCGTGTCTCAGGTGGTCAGCGCTGCCAAGAAGGCAGCCGAGAAGGTGGGAGAGGCTTTCCGGAAAGGCCAATCGGAGTGAAGCTTTTGGTCGTCGGCGGCGGAGGGCGGGAGCATGCTCTTGCCTGGGCCTTCCGCCGCGACGACCCGTCGAGCGAAGTTTTCTGCGCCCCCGGAAATCCCGGCACGGCGCAACTCGGCACCAACCTCCCCATCCAGGCCGACGACCTCGACGGCCTGGTTCGCGCGGCCGGCCAATATGGGGTCGACCTGACCGTCGTCGGGCCGGAAGCGCCGTTGGCGGCCGGCCTGGCCGACCGGCTCACGGCATCGGGCCATCCGGTATTCGGGCCCACCGAAGCCGGCGCGCGGATCGAAGCGTCCAAGGCATTCGCCAAGGACCTCATGAGCCGCGCCGGCGTCCCCACCTCCCAATCGGGCACATTCGACAACGCCGACGAGGCGCTGGCATACGTTGCGGCCCACGCCGAGCCGCTGGTGGTCAAGGCATCGGGCCTGGCGGCCGGCAAGGGTGCGGTGGTGTGTGCCACCCGCGCCGAGGCGGAGGACGCCGTCCGCACCATGATGGTGGACGATCGCTTTGGCGCCGCCGGCCAAGTGGTGGTCGTGGAACAGTTCCTCGAGGGCGAGGAGTGCTCCATCCTGGCGCTCACCGACGGGAAGGAGTGCCAACTCCTTCCGGTGTCACAAGACCACAAGCGGCTCGGTGAGGGCGACGTGGGCCCCAACACAGGCGGAATGGGAGCGTACAGCCCCGTCTCCTTGATCAACGACGACCTCCTAGCCCGCATTGATCGCGACATATTGCAACCGACACTCCGAGCGCTGGCACGAGATGGCGCGCCCTACACCGGCGTCCTCTACGCCGGCCTGATGATCGACCCCACGGGTGCACCCTCAGTGGTGGAGTTCAATTGCCGTCTGGGCGACCCGGAGGCTCAGGTCGTCCTGCCGCTGGTCACCGGGGGCCTGGTCGATTGTTTGCGGAGTATTGCCGATGGGGGGCCGCCGACGAGCCTTGCCACCACCGGTGGCGCCTCGGTCACCACGGTGCTGGCGGCCAAAGGCTATCCCGACGCCCCGGAGAAGGGAGCGGCCATAGACATCCCCGACGATCTCCCCGCCGGGGTAACGGTCTTCCACGCCGGAACCCGGCAGGACGGAGACGGCGTGCTGCGGGTCAACGGCGGTCGGGTCCTCGCCGTGACCGCCGTGGCGGAAACGTTCTCGGAGGCACAACGCCTGAGCCGGGAAGCGGCCGACCGGATCGACTTCGAGGGGAAGGTGTTCCGCAGGGACATAGGATGGCGGGAGGCTGCGCGGCGGGGGCAGCGGGGATGACAGCGGGGGCAGCGATGGCAGTGGCACTCGGCGTTGCCTACGTCCTACGTCCTACGCACTACGCCCCACGCCCAGTGCCCTACGCACAACGCACAACGCACTACGCACCATATCGTGCCCGAACTTCCTGAAGTCGAAACGATGGTGCGGGCGCTGCGACGCCAAGTCCGGGGACGGACCATTATTCGCAGCCGGTTGATTCGTGACGACGTGGTGAAGAATCGCTCGCGGCCGGCGTTTCTTCGCGGGATACGGCGGGCGGAGATTCGAGACGTGTACCGCCGCGCCAAGAACGTCGTGTTCGACCTAGAGGAGTACACCCTGGTGGTCCAACCGGGGATGACCGGGTCATTTCACCTGACCGACGCGTCCACGCCGGTCGTCAGGTCGGACTATCCGGTGTTGACGATGACCCTGGACGATGGTCGTCGGCTGACCTACCGGGATGTCAGACGCCTGGGACGGATCTACCTCCTCCGGCCGGACGAGTGGCGATCCTTCTCGGCGCGGATCGGGCCGGAGCCGCTCGACCCGGCATTGACGGCCGACGCCTTCGGCGCCGTGCTCCGACGTAGCCGTCAGGCCATCAAGAAAGTGATCATGGACCAGCGCCGTCTTGCTGGTGTGGGAAATATTTACGCCAACGAGGCGCTGTTCGTATCGGGCATCGATCCGTCCCGACCGGCCGACAGCCTCACGGCCTCCGACTACCAGCGGTTGCTGACGGCCATTCAGGACATCCTCAGGGCGGCAGTGGCCGCGGAGGGAACTACCATTCGAGACTATCGAACAGCGTCCGGCAAGCCCGGCGGCTTCCAGACACAGTTGTTCGTCTACGGACGGGAGGGCGAGCCGTGCCGAAATTGCGGCACGCCGCTGGCCGCAACCCACACCATCGACGCCCGGACTACCGTCTTCTGCTACCACTGCCAACGGTGAGCAGCCCCGCGTGAGCCGGATGATGGCGCTGGCCCTGCCGGCCGGCGATCTCGAGGGCCTGAAGCAACGGGTTGCCAGTCTGACCGAGAACCGCCCGGGCGTCTATCGCATGGTGGACCCCGGGGGCCGGGTGATCTACGTCGGCAAGGCCAAGAAGCTCCGATCCCGTCTCATGAGCTACTTCCGGGCTCCCTATCCCGAGGACAAGGCCGCTCGCATCCTCCATGCTGCCAAGGACATCGAGTGGCAGTACCTGCCCAGTGAGTTCGCCGCCTATCTGACCGAGTTGCGGCATATCCAGCGCTATCGTCCGCTGTTCAACGTGCACCTCAATCGTGTCCGGCGCGCCACCTTCATCAAGGTGCTCGGCGGGCCGGCCCCCAAGGTGTATCACGGTGGCGCCATCACCGACAAGGACTCCGTGGGCTACGGCCCGTTCGACAGTCCCGGCCGCGTGGCCGACGCCTTGAAGACCTTGAACGACCTCCTGGGATTGCGCGACTGCGCCACCTCGATGCCGATCGTGTTTGCCGAGCAGGGAGACCTGTTCGCGCCCACTCGCCAGGCGGCGTGCCTGCGCCACGAGTTGGGCTTCTGCAGTGGACCCTGCGCCGGGTTCGTTACCGAAGCGGAATACCGCCGCCGAATCGACACGGCGTGCGCCTTCCTTGAAGGACGGACCATCCAGCCGATCGACCAGGTGGTCGAGGCCATGTCCGCGGCATCCCTGGCCCAGACGTTCGAACAGGCCGCCCGTTGGCGGGAGAAGTTCGAGCAACTCGAGTGGTTGCTGGCCGCCATCGCCAGGGCCCGCTCGGCCGTCGAACTGTTGAGCTTCGTCTACCGCGATCCCGGCGTGTTCGGCGACGACCGGGCCTACCTCATTCGCGGCGGCATGGTCAAGGCCACGTTCCCCTACCCCACAACCCCCATCGAGGAGGAGGCCTTCGCCGCGGTCGTGGCGGAGGAACTGAGTCAGGCTCAGCCGACGACCACGATCCCCCGCGAATCGGTGGACGAGATCATGCTGGTCATGAGCTGGTTCCGGCGCCACCCCGACGCCCTCCGGCGGACCACTCGTCTCTCCGAGTGGATGGCGCCGGCCGGCCAGGCCCCACCTACGGACGACGAGCGATAGAAGCGGCGGCTCTAAAAGCGGGGCGGCGGGGCGGCAGGGCGGCGGGGCGAAAGCGGCCCAGGGAATATCCTTACAAGGGAACCAACCGCGCCCGGGGAGGGATCCCCGGCTCGGTCTCCATGATCCCTACGGTGGCGGGGAGCCCGAAGCGCTCGGCGCCGGCACTGCCGGGATTCATGGCAGTCACGACCATGTCCACCATCTCGAGCACCGGTCGATGCGTATGCCCGAACACCAGCACGTCGGCTTCGGGATAGGCCTGGTGCATCGCCGCCGGTGTCGGCGATCCGAATTGGTCGCCATGGGTGACGACGATTCTGAAGCCGTCGAGTTCGAGTTCGGCAACCCGCCCGAGCCGCTCCCGCAGATCAAAGCCGTCGGTATTGCCGTACACCGCGGTGACCGGCGCGAGCGCCTCGAGTTCCGTTAGAACATCGATTGACCCCAGGTCGCCGGCGTGGAGGATGTGGTCGACCTCCTTGAACACGGCGAACACCTCGGGCCGCAGCCAACCATGGGTGTCGGAAATGATGCCCAGCCGCATGTCGGTCTAGTGCTAGTCGATCGAGGTGTCGCCGGTCCAGCGCTCGGCGACCTCGATGTCGAGTCCCACTCGGTCGAGCACTCGCTGGACCACGAAGTCGACCAGTTGATCGATGCGTTCGGGCCGGTGGTAGAACCCGGGCGCGGCGGGGAGCACCACGGCGCCGGCTTCGGTCAGCAGCGTCATGTTCCGCAAGTGGACCAACGACAGCGGCGTCTCGCGCGGCACCACGATCAGCGGCCGGCGTTCCTTGAGCGTCACGTCGGCCGCCCGCTCGATCAGTGAGCGGCTCGATCCGTGGGCGATGGCCGAAAGCGTGCCCATGGAGCAGGGACACACGACCATCCCGCTGGTGCGGCACGACCCGGACGCGGGATGGGCGCCGCGATCGTCGTTGGGATAGAGCGTCACGCTGGACCAGTCGCCACCGGTGGCCTCCTGCAAGGCGTCACGATCGGCGATGGCACACTCCGTTTGCAACAGCCGCCACCCGTGCGCGGAGACGATGAGCCAAGTGGGGACCTGTCCCTTGGCCAGGACCTCGAGCAGGCGCACGGCGTAGGGGGCGCCGGAGGCGCCGGTGATGGCGAGGATCAGGGGCCTAGTTTCCAATTGTCATTTTCTCAAACGATCCTATCCATTAGCGCAAAACCAAACACTACCAGCGCCATTACGCCGTTCATGGTAAAGAACGCCGCATCCAATCGGCTGTGGTCGCCGGGGCGAACGAGGTGGTGCTCGTACGCGAGTATCCCGGTGGCCACCACTACGCCGACGTAGTACCACACGCCGAAGCCCGCGCCGAAACCAAAGGCGACCAGCGCCGGGATGGTGAGCCCGTGGAGGAGCTTGGCCAGGAGAATGCTGCGTCGTTCTCCCAGCTTCACCACCGCGCTTCTCAGGCCGGACCGGCGATCGAAGTCTTCGTCCGGCAGGGCATAGAAAATGTCGAATCCCGCCACCCATGTTGCCACCGCCACGGTGATCGCCGGGAGCACCCACCAGGGATCGCTCCATCGGCCGGTGACCGCCAGGTAGCCTCCCACCGGGGCGATGGCCAGGCCGAGCCCCAACCACAGGTGGGTCCACCAGGTGAAGCGCTTGGTGAGCGAGTAGAGCATGACCCAGCCGAGCGCAACGGGACTGAGCGCCAGGCACAGCGGGTTCAGCAAGCCGGCCGCGGCGACGAACACCAGCGCGGCCAGGATGACGGACAGCCAGGCTTGGGTCAGGGTCAGGGCGCCGGTCGGCAATTCCCGATCGCGGGTGCGCGGGTTGAGCGCGTCGTAGCGCCGGTCGGCAATGCGGTTGAATCCCATCGCCACCCACCGTGCGGCGGTGAAGGCGACGGTCACCAGCAGGACGATGCGCAAGGACACGGCCGCCACCCGTGACGCGGCCAGCACGCCGACCAGGGCAAAGGGGAGTGCGAACAGCGTGTGGGGGAGCTTGACGAAGTTGAGGTACCGAACCAGGAGCGAGGCGCCGGCGAACGTCTGTCCCTCTCGCACCTCCGCAGTCATGGCAGGTCGATACCCAGGTGCGGCCACATCTCGTCGATACGGGTCTTGGTGGCGTCGTCCATGGTGATCAGGTCGGGCCACTCCCGGTGGTATCCTTCCTCGGCCCATTTGCGGGTCCCGTCGATCCCCATCTTGCTCCCGTAGGTAAACTCCCGGCTTGCGTGGTCGAGCACATCGACCGGGCCCATGGTGAAGCGGACGTCCCGCTCGGGGTCGATGTTGTTGAGGGCGATCCACCACGCTTCGTCCGGGTCTTGCACGTTGACGTCCTTGTCCACCACTACGATGACCTTGGCGAGCGACATCAGACCCTGCCCCCACATGGCGTTCATCACCTTGTACGCCTGTCCGGGGTACTGTTTGTCGATGGCCACGAACACCAGATTGTGGAAGATGCCGGGCGCCGGCATGTGGTAGTCGACGATCTCCGGGACGGTCAGCCGCAGCAACGGAAGAAAGATGCGCTCGGTGGCGTGTCCCATGTAGAAATCTTCCATCGGCGGCCGGCCCACCAGCGTTGCGGGGTACAACGGATCCGCGCGCTGGGTGATGGCGGTGACGTGGACCTCGGGGTAGTAGTCGGCCAGCGAATAGAAACCGGTGTGGTCGCCGAACGGCCCTTCGAGCACCAGATCCTCGGCCGGATCGATGTACCCTTCGATCACGATGTCGGCCTCGGCGGGCACGTCGAGGTCGCACGTCTTGGCCTTGACCAACTCCACAGGCGCCTTGCGCAGGAAGCCGGCAAAGATGAACTCGTCGATGGTGGGCGGCAGCGGGGCCGAGCCGGAGTAGATGCTCGCGGGATCACCGCCGAGGGCGATCACCACCGGCATTCGGTCGCCGCGGGCCGCCATCTCCCGCCAGTGAGCGGCGCCGACCTTGTGTCGCTGCCAGTGCATCGCCAGGCTGCGCGGCCCCAGCACCTGGACCCGGTACGTGCCGACGTTGCGGATGCCGCTCTCGGGGTCACGGGTAATCACCAGCGGCAGTGTCAGATACGGCCCCCCATCCTGGGGCCACGTCGTAAGGATGGGGAAACGCGTCATGTCGCACGCCTCGCCCTCGAGCACGACCTCCTGGCACGGCGCGCGTCCCTTCTTCGTCCTCGGCGGGAACTTGGCCACCTCGGCCAGCTTTGGCACCATGGCCAGCTTGCCGAGCAATCCCTCGGGCACCTTGGGATTGAGCAGTTCGGTGATTCGGCCGCCGATGGTGTCTAGGTCCTCCACGCCGAGCGCCAGGCACATCCGCGTCATGGAACCGAACGCGTTGATGACCACCGGCACCGGACTCCGCTGGCCGTCGTCGAGCAGGACGTGTTCGAACAGGAGCGCCGGGCCTCCTCCGGGGCTTTTCATGACCCGGTCGGCGATCTCGGCGATCTCCAGCCTGGCGCGCACCGGATGGCTGATCCGGACGAGCTCGCCCTGCTCCTCGATGGCGGACACGAATTGGCGCAGGTTGTTCAGCGGCATGATACTCTCGTTCGGGAATCAGGAACGCAGCGGTTTGGTGCCGACATGGATGGCACAGGCCCCTCCTAACAGCAAATCGTAACCGACCTGTTCGAAGCCGGATGCTTCCATCAGCGCCGAGAGAACATCCGGCTCAGGGAAGACCTTTACCGACGCTGGCAACCAGCTATAGGCGTTCTTATGTTTCGACACCATGCGGCCGATACGCGGCAGCAGGTGTCGGAAGTACAGCAGGTACATGCCCCGCATTGGCTGATTCGGGGGGGTAGTGAGTTCCAGGACCACGTAACGAGCCCCGGGTTTCAGGACCCGAGCCGTCTCGCGGAACCCTTGGCCCAGATCGGTCAAATTGCGGACCCCGAACCCTACGGTGGCGCCGTCGAAGACTTCGTCAGGGAATGGCAACACCAGCGCGTCGGCGTTCAGGGGAACTACTTGGGGAGACTTGTGACGACCCAACCGCAGCATCGGCATGACAAAATCAGCACCGATCACCGACCCGGTAAACCGGTCTTGCCGGGCCAGTGCCACGGCCAAGTCGAGCGTGCCGGCACACTGGTCCAAAAAGATCCCACCCGGGGCCCGCTCCCATCCGAGCAGCCGAACCGTGCGACGGCGCCAGAGGCGGTCCAGGTTGAAGCTGATGACGTGGTTGAGCAGATCGTACCGCGGGGCTATGGCGCTGAACATGGCCCGGACGTACGCCCGCTTCTCCGCTCCGCCCGAGACCGGTAACTTCGTGTCCGAGACTGACATAGGAGCCCAATGTATCCCAAGACGTTCCGCTCCCGCAAGCGGGGGCATCCGCAGTGACTGAGGGGCGGGTGACCTACGGGGACGCCACGGACCAGCAGGTCGTGCTCGACGCCCGGCAGGGCCGGGAGGTTGCCTACCGCGAGCTGATCCGTCGTTACGAACGCCCGATTTTCTCGCTCATCTACCGCATGGTCCGCGACCGGGAATTGGCCGAGGATTTGTCGCAGGAAACGTTCGTCAAAGCCCTCAACGCCATCGACTCCTACCGTCCCGAGTACAAGTTTTCGTCGTGGATCTTCAAAATCGCCAACAACGCCACCATCGACCACCTCCGCCGACGCGAACTGAACACCCTCTCCATCGAGGGCTCGCCCCACGCCAGGACCCCGGACGCGATGGAGGCCACCGCCCTGCAGATCAGCGGCCGGGATCCCGGCCCCCTGGCGTACGTCGAGGCCCAGGAGTTGGGGGGCATAATCGAGGAGGCCATAAGCCACCTCCGGCCCGAGTACCGGTCGTGCATCCTGTTGCGCCACGTAGAGGGCCGGCCCTACGAAGAAATCGCCGAGATGATGGACCTCCCACTCGGCACGGTCAAGACCTATATCCACCGTGCTCGCAACGAGTTACGGAAATCGCTCTCACACCTGCGCGAGTGAAACTTTCGCCAAAACCTCCACGTAGGAATACACGCCATGAGTAGACGCCATCAGCACCACCTGACCCCGGACGACCTGGATGCGGCGCTCGAACAGAGCACCGGGCCCCAGGCGTCACAGCACCTGGAGAGTTGCCAGGCGTGCCAGGATCTCCTGGAAGCCGAGCGGGAACTCGTCGGGCTGCTGAACGGGATGCCACGGTTCAGCCCGTCCGAGAAGTTCGTGGATGCGGTCATGGCCCGGGTGGCCATTCCGGATCCGTTCGCCTTGCGGGCGTTCCGGAACATACGCAGCCGGCTGGCCATGAGCCGCCGGTCGCTGGCGTTTGCCACATCGTTCGCGGTCGTGCTGGCCGTGGCGATGGGTGGCAGTATCGTGTGGACCTTGGCCAACCAGGACGTTCTCGCCGCGATCGGATCCAGCGTCGCCGGCGAAGCCGTCCACTGGTTCTGGCTGGGGCTTCAGACGCTCGCCTCGAACCTTGTGGAGCAACCGTGGTATGAGGACGCCCGCGCCGCGATCGGATCACCGACCCGGCTGGCGCTGTTCTCCGGCATGGCATCGCTCCTTTATCTGAGTGGTGTCCTCGCGTTGAAGCGCCTTCTGGCGCTCCCAGCACAGCGAGCGGCCCATGTCCAGATCTAGCCGATTCCTGCTGGTGGCGGCGCTGATTTCAGCAGCCACCCACGCGCACGCCACCACCACGCTGATCACCACCGGCAACGGCCCGCACAAGGCCGCAGCCTATCCCCACAGCGCATACCGGACGACGCCGGTCGAATCGCCGGCCCAGTCGGGCGAGCCCGGCGCGGTGGCCTCACCTCCAACCCCTCAGGAAGCCGGTCCCCAGGGCCTGACCATCAACCTCCGCCGGCTTGACGACCTCGAATTCATCGAGCCCATCTTGTTTCAGATCTCCATGCAGGCCGGAAGCGACTTGCGTCTTTCGGTGGTGGGTGGCCGCACCCAGTTGGGTGAGTTCAGCATCGGGTCCAACGAGCACCTGAGTGGAGACATCCTGGTGGTGAAGGGTTCGGCCGACATCTACGGCCAGTTGGACGGCAACTTGGTGACCGTCGACGGCAACATCATCATCCACCCCGGTGCCTTCATCTCGGGAAGTGTGCTGGCCTACAACGGGCAGGTGCACGACCTCGGGGGAGAGATCACCGGGGAAATCCGCACCTTGAGTTCTCTGGTTCAACCGCTCACCATGCCCGTGCCCAAGGCACAGCCGGTATCCCCCGTCGTGGCCACGCTGCAGAAGGCGGCTGGTTTGGCCGGCGTGTTCCTGTCGCTGGCCGTCTTGGGCTTCGGCATCGTGCTGTTCGCCCGGCCCAATCTCGAAATCGTGTCCGACACCATCTCGCACTCGTTCGGCCGCTCGTTCATCGTGGGGCTCCTGGGCCAGATCCTGGTGCTCCCCACGTTCGGCATGATCGTGGTCGGACTGGTGTTGAGCGTAGCCGGCATCCTGCTGCTGCCATTCGCCGTCATCGTCTACGCGCTCCTCATGATCCTGGCCACCGTCGGTGGATACCTGGCCGTAGCTCATGCCATGGGTGAGACCTACATCCGGCGCCGCATGGCGGCGGGCCTCACGGTGTCCTCGCCCAACAGCTACCGGTACCTGCTGGTGGGACTCATGGGGCTGTCCGCCTTGTGGGCCGCCTGGGTCATATTCGGGTGGGTACCGTTCGCCGGCGATGTAATCAAGGGCATCGCCGTGCTGGTGACGTGGCTGCTGGGCACGGCCGGTTTCGGTGCCGCGCTGCTCAGCCGGGGAGGCCTGCGCGAAGGCTTCGCCGGGCGTATCCTGCCGCCGGAAGCCCTGACGGACGAGTACCTGTGGGCCACTCCGCAGTTCGGGGTCCCGGCAGCCAGCCGGCCGCCCACCAGGCCCACCCCGCCACCGGCATGAGCAACCGGCACTGGGGAGGGGCCACACTCCTCGTCCTGTCACTTGGGGCGGGGACGGGATTGGCGCACGGCCAGACGATGCGCTCCTTCAGCGCCGCCCGGCAGGTCCACGGCGAGATCAACCTCACGGCCACGGTTCGTCTGGCGTCCGGCAGGCTCAGGCTTGCGCCCGGTGGTGCCAGCCTGCTCTACCACATGGAAATGGTGTACGACGCCGACCGCTTCAAGCCCCTGGGAATCTACGACCCGGTAGCCGGCGATGTCGTCCTCGGCCTGGAGAGCATTGGCGGCGGAGGATTGCGGGTTTCCAAGGCCGCGCAGCTCGACCAAGCGGCCAATCTGGTGCTGTCGCCGACGGTAGACATCACACTCGACGCCAGGCTCCAGGCGGTGAACGCCGAGTTGGAATTGGGGGGGATGCGACTGGTCGCCTTCACGCTCCACAACAGCGGCAGCCGGACGGTTGCGCGGTTCACTCAACCCAACCGGGTCGGGTGCAGCCGGGGGGAGTTCCGGGCGGGCGCCGCGGAGTTCAAGGTGTCGGGGCTGGGCAACAGCCGCTGCCAGACCATCGCCTTCCACGGCGGTGTCGGCACGGCGATGCTCGATTTCAGCGGGAGCTGGCGCAATGACATGCGACTCGAGGCCAGCATGGCCGCCGGCGGCTTGACCATCAAGCTACCGCGCGGCCTCGGGGTCAGGATGACCACAGACAACTTCCTGACGATCCTCGACCCCCAGGGGTTCATCAAACGCAACGGCGAGTATATCTCCCCGAACTACAAGCAGGCCGACCGCCACCTCGATATCAGCCTCAAGAGCTCGCTCGGCCAGGTCACCGTGCTCTGGATCGACTAGCTGCCCTAGCCCTCGATGATCGGCAGCGCCATCCGCCGGCCGGCCATCTTGGCGTGAATCATCTCCGCCAACTCCTGGAAGGCCATGGCGGCCGGACTCTCGGGCTCGGCCAGGACCACCGGCAATCCCTTGTCCGCGTGCTCGGCCATTCCCGGCTGCAGTGGTACCTGGACCAACAGCGGCACACCGGTTTCATCGGCCAGGCGCTGCCCGCCACCGGTCAGGAAAATGTCGGTGCGCTCGTGGCAGTGGGGGCAGATGAAGCCGCTCATGTTCTCAATCACGCCCAGCACCGGCACGTTGACCCGCTCGAACATCTTGGCACCCCGGAGGGCGTCCCCGACGGCCATTTCCTGCGGGGTCGTCACCACCAGGGCGCCGCTCACCTGAATCGTCTGAACCAGCGAGAGCTGGGCGTCTCCGGTTCCGGGCGGGAGGTCGACGAGGAAATAGTCGAGTTCGCCCCAATTGACGTCGTTCAGGAACTGCCCCACGACCTTCATGATGATGGGGCCGCGCCAGATGGCCGGGGCGTCCCGCTCCACCAGGAACCCCAGCGACATCAGCTTGACGCCGGCCACCTCGTGGGGTTCGATCCGGCCGTCGGTCACGGCGGGCTTGTCGAACACGCCGAACATGCGCGGCACGTTGGGCCCGTAGACGTCCGCGTCCATCAACCCCACCCGGTGTCCCGCCTGAGCCAGGGCCACGGCCAAATTGGCCGAGACCGTGGACTTGCCGACGCCGCCCTTGCCCGACGAGATGGCGATGACATGGCCGAGGTTGGGCTTCTCCGCCGGCTCGGGGGCGGGCGGGCGTGGCGCCTCGCGCCCGGCGGCCGGGGTGGCGCCGGGGGGAACCGCCGCCCCACTAGTGCCGGGGTCGACCACTTCGATTTGAACGCTGGATACGCCGGGGACGGCCTTGATGGCGCGGCGAGTATCTCGCACCAGGGTGGCGGGATCGTCGCTGCCGAGGACGAAGGTGAAGGTCACCTCGCCGGCGTCCCCCACCGTCAGGCTGCGGATCATGCCGGCGGAAATCAAGTCGTTCCCCAACCGGGGATTCTGTATCTGGGCAAGCGCGGCGGTTATCTGCGCTACGGTCTGCTGGGTCACGGGGACCTCCTTAATCACACATCAAACGGCGAGCAAGAGAGGAACTTGCTCGGGTGGCTGCGCCGGGTCAACGGGGGCTCAAGGAGGGAAAAGATGGCTAAGAGGGAAGAGAGGGCTAATAAGGGTGAGAGACCGGAAGGATCCTGGAACTTGGGGCAGCAGATACTCCCAGATATGATTCGGGGAGAGTTACAACTTTTCTGATCTCTATTTCCCTCTTTTCCCTCTTAGCCCTCTTTTCCCTCTTTTTCGCCCTGTTAGCCCTTTTTTTCGCCCTCTTAGCCCTGTCCGGTTCCATCCCCATTGGACCCGCCGGCCAGGTAGCTGCGGGCGGCGTCCAGTACCTGGGTCTGCACCTGCGCCAGGGATCCCTCGACCGACAATCCGGCGGCCTTGGTGTGGCCGCCCCCGCCGAACTTGCGGGCGAAGTCGGCCACGTCGACGTCGCCGACCGAACGCAGCGACACCTTGACCCTGCCACGGCTGATTTCCCGGAACATGAGCGCCATGTTGACGCCTTCGATGGAGCGGGGGAACTCCACCACCCCATCGAGATCGTCGGCCGTGAGGCCATGCCGTTTCATCGCTCCGGGTGGTATGGTGATCCAGGCCAGGCCGACGTCGGGCTCCACTACCAGCGTCTGCAACGCTTCGCCGATCAGTCGCGGCCGCCCCTCGGGCACGGAGGCGTAGACTTGGCTGTAGATCTGGTCAGGCTGAAGTCCGCGCTCCAGGAGGTCGGCCCCGATGCGCAACGTGCGCGGATGGGTGTTGCTGAAGCGGAAACCGCCGGTGTCGGTCATGATGGCCACGTAAAGCGCCTGCGCGATGGGCTGGGTGACGTCCCAGCCACAGGCCACGGCGATCTCGAAAACCAGCTCACCGGTGGCGGCGGCTGTGGGATCGAGGTAGCGCGGGCCATCCGGTAGCGACCCCTCGCTCACGTGGTGATCGATGCACGCCACCGGGACACCCCGTTCCTGAACCACTGGCCCCAGGGCTCCGAGCCGACCGATATCGGAAATGTCGAGCACGACGATCACGTCCGCCCGGCGGAGTTCCCGGACAGCGTCGGCGGTCTTGTCGGCGTCGGGGAGGCCGTCGAAAATGAACCGCATGCGCGGGGGCGTCGGCGTCGGATTGGTGACCACCGCGTCGATGCCGCGGGCCCGAAGGAGGTGCAGCAATCCCACTTCACTGCCGAGCCCATCGCCGTCGGGATTGACGTGGGTCGTCAGGCAGACGCGCTGGCCCGCTTGGAAGATCGTGGTCAACTCGTTGGCGGCCGTGCGTTTTGCGTCGGTTAGGGATATGGGCATGAGGGGAATATAGAGGGCTAAGGGGCTAAGAGGCTAAGGGGCTAAGAAACCATGAGACTAATGATGCGGGAGAGTTGCGCCAATCCCTTAGCCTCTTAGCCTCTTAGCCTTCTTCTTAGCCTCTTAGCCTCTTAGCCCTCTTTTCCTATCTGCTATAGTTGGGCGCTTCTCGGGTGATGGTCACGTCGTGCGGGTGTGACTCACGAAGTCCGGCGGGAGAGATCCGGACGAACTCCGTGTTGTTCTGGAGACCCTCGAT
>SMVY01000019.1 GCA_004357415.1 Gemmatimonadota bacterium | reverse complement strand
GCGGTCAGCAGCCGGGCCGCGGCCGACGAAGTGGCCGCTGGGCTCAGGAACCTGGGCTATCCCGTGAGCGTCGTCGAGGAGGGTGGTCTCTACAAGGTGCGCGCGGGAGCATACCGCGATCGTCCGCCCGCCGACGAAGCGGTGCGCATCATCCGCTCGCGGATGGGCGGGCAACCGTTCGTGGTGATCGACCAGTGAGCCGCGTGGCCGATCGCCCCACGTCCCCCCTGATGCTGCAGTACCGCGACATCAAGTCGCGCCACCAGGACGCCATCCTGTTCTTCCGCATGGGCGACTTCTACGAAATGTTCTTCGAGGACGCCGAAGTCGGCGCCAAGGCGCTCAACATTACCCTTACGTCGCGCGGCGACGGCGTCCCCCTGGCGGGCGTCCCGGTCAAGGCGGCCGCCAACTACGTCCGGCAGTTGGTGGGACAAGGTCACCGGGTGGCCATCTGCGAACAGGTGGAGGACCCCAAGACGTCCAAGGGGATCGTCAAGCGGGACGTGGTCGAGACCGTGACCCCCGGCGCGCTGATCGAGGACGGCTGGCTGCCGGGAGAGCGCAACAACTACCTCGTGGCGGCCCTCCCCCGGGACGGCCGCATCGGGCTGGCAGCCATCGACCTCAGTACCGGGGAATTCCAGCTCGAGGTGGTGGCCTCCGATGCCTGGGAGGAAGCTCTGAGCCGGCTACGCCCGGCGGAGTTGGTGGCGCCGACGGCGGCAACCCTCCCGGTGGACGAAGGCGTTCTGCTGACCGAGCGCGAGGCCTGGGAATTCGACCCCGAGCTCGCCGGTGAAGAACTCGCCCGCCGGTTCGATCTCTCGTCGCTGAGCGGCTTGGGGCTGGAGGCAGACGACGCTCCGGCCGTAGGCGCCGGCGGCGCGTTGCTCCGTTACCTGGGAGAACTGCAGCCCGGGGGCCTTCCCCATTTGGCCCGTCCCACGGTGAGGCGCGGCGACCGTCATCTATGGCTCGACGAAATGACCCGTCGCAACCTCGAGCTGGTGGAGCCGCTCCGATCGGGTGCCAAGGGTGTGACCCTGCTCGAGATCATCGACGGCACCGTCACCCCGATGGGAGCCCGTCTGCTGCGTGCCTGGCTTCTCTCTCCCCTCAGGGACCCGCAGGCGATCGATGAGCGGCTCGACGCCGTAGCCGTGTTGCTGACCGACAGCCTGGGCCGCGAACGGGTGCGCCAGGCGCTCACCGGCGTGCGCGACCTCGAACGATTGGCCGGCCGGGCGGCGGCCGGGCGGGCCAACCCCCGCGAGCTGGCCGCGCTGCGCGATTCCTTCGCCCGTCTCCCCGACGTGCTCGAGAGCCTCACGGGGCTGGCTGGTGAGTGGGGCGGCGGGGCGGCGACCGATTCCCAGTGCCCCGCGCTCGCCGCCGTCGGCGACCAACTCGATCCGCTGACCGATGTGTGCCAGGCGCTCACCGCGGCACTGGCCGAGCGGCCTCCTCCCAATCTGGCCGACGGCGGTGTCATCCAGGCGGGGTTCGATGCCGAACTCGACGAACTCCGTGATCTGCGCGACGGCGGCAAGAGGTACATCGCCTCGCTCCAGGAGCGCGAGCGGACCCGCACCGACATTCCGTCGTTGAAGGTCGGGTTCAACAAGGTGTTCGGCTACTACCTCGAAGTCACCAAGATCCACGCTGCCAAGGTGCCGGCCGACTACCAGCGGCGGCAGACGCTGACCAACGCCGAGCGCTACGTCACCCCGGAACTCAAGGAATACGAGGCCAAGGTTCTGGGAGCGGAAGACCAGATCGCCACCAGAGAGACCGAGCTGTTCCAGGCGTTGCGCCGTGAGGTCGGGGCCGCCATCGATCGCATTCAGCAGACGTCACGGGCCCTAGCTCGATTCGATGTCTGGGCCGCGCTCGCCGAGCGGGCCGCCGTGGGCCAGTACGTCCGGCCCAAGATGACCGACGAGTTTCATCTCGAGTTCCGCAGCTGCCGTCACCCGGTCATCGAAGAGATGATGCCGCGGGAGAATTTCATCCCCAACGACGTCTGCTTCGATGAAACCCAACGCCTGTTGCTGGTCACCGGCCCCAACATGTCCGGCAAGTCGACCATTCTCAGACAGATCGGACTGTGCACCGTGCTGGCCCAGATGGGGTCGTTCGTCCCCGCCAGTGCCGCCGTGGTCGGTGTGGTCGACCGCCTGTTCACCCGAGTCGGGGCCAGCGACGACCTCGCCCGGGGCCAGTCCACGTTCATGGTGGAAATGAGCGAGACCAGCGCCATCCTGCACAGCGCCACCGCTCGGAGCCTAGTGCTGCTCGACGAGATCGGGCGCGGCACGTCCACCTACGACGGGGTGGCCATCGCCTGGGCGGTGAGCGAGCACCTGCACGACCGCATCGGCTGCAAGACCATGTTCGCCACCCACTACCACGAGCTGATGCAGCTCCCCGAAGAGCTGGAGCACGCCAGAAACTTCAACGTGGCCGTGCGCGACACGGGAGACAGCGTGGTGTTCCTCCACCGGCTCGAGCCCGGCGGGACCAACCGCTCCTATGGCATCCACGTGGCTCAGCTCGCCGGGCTCCCGGCGGAGGTGGTGCGCCGCGCCAAGACGGTGCTGGGAACATTGGAAGGGGATCACCGGGTTGCCAAAGGGCCGCCACCACCCAACCCTGACCCGGGCCAGTTCGGTTTATTCGGCGCCACTGCCAACCCGATGCTCGACGAACTCCGCGAACTGGACGTCGATTCCCTGACCCCGCTCGAGGCCCTGAACCGCTTGGCGGATCTCACCCGTCGAGCCAAGGACGACACATGACCCGCGCCGCCACAACTCTCGCTGCCCTCGCCGCACTGGCGCTGATCGCTTGCAGCCAGCCCGATGACGGAGTGGTCAGCCTGCCGCCGGACCAACCGGCCGCGAACCGCAAGGAACTCCCGCCCGTGGCCCTGAACGCGGACTCACCCATCGAATACCCCCGAGCGTTGTTCGACCAAGGCATCGAAGGAACCGTCCTCCTCAAGCTCTACGTCGATGCCGCGGGCGGCTTGGTGCCCGACTCGAGTCAGGTGTTCGAGTCGAGCGGCTACCCGGCCCTCGATTCGGCGGCCCTCGTCGGTGCCGGCCAGCTGCGTTTCTCGCCGGCGGTGCGCCAGGGAGAACCGGTGGCGGCGGCGTTTATCCAACCAGTAGAATTCCGATTCCCCGGAGGGATCCAGCCATGAGCACCCCCTCCCCCACTCCGCCACACCCCACACCCTACGATTCGGTCCTCGACACCATCGGTTGGACACCGTTGATCCGCCTCGCACGGGTTGGCGCCGGCATCCGGACACCGGTCTACGGCAAGGCCGAGTTCGCCAACCCGGGTGGCTCCGTCAAGGACCGGATAGGTTTGGCCATCATCGAGGCCGCCGAACGCGACGGCACCCTCAAACCCGGTGGCACGGTGGTGGAAGGCACCTCCGGCAACACCGGCGTCGGCCTGGCCATCGCCGCGGCTCTCAAGGGCTATCGTTGCATCTTCACCATGCCCGACAAGATGTCACAGGAAAAAGTGCGACTGCTTCGGGCCTACGGCGCCGAGGTGGTGATCACTCCCACCGCCGTGCCGGCCGATCATCCCGAGAACTATGTCATGAAGGCCAAGCAGATCGTCAAGGACACTCCGGGCGCCATTATGGCCAACCAGTTCTTCAACGACGTCAACCCCGAAGCCCACTACCAGACCACCGGACCTGAAGTGTGGCACCAGACCGGCGGGAAGGTGACCCACTTCGTGGCCGGTGCCGGCACCGGCGGCACCGTGAGCGGCGCCGGCAAGTACCTCAAGGAACAACGCAGCGAAATTCGCATCATAGCCGGCGACCCCCAAGGATCGCTCTACGCCGGCTATGCCCAGACCGGGCAGATGGGCGAGGGCGAGCCGTACAAGGTCGAGGGCGTAGGCGGCGACAAGATTCCCACCACCATCTGGTTCGACTACATCGACGAATGGCGTCAGGTGTCCGACCGCGATTCCTTCCTCATGGCCCGGCGCGTGGCTCGCGAAGAGGGCATCCTGCTCGGTGGCTCGGCCGGCATGAACGTCCATCTGGCACTTGAGATAGCCCGCGAGATCGACGATCCCGACGCCTGCGTCGTCACCATCCTCACCGACACCGGGGAACGCTATCTCAGCAAACAGTTCAACGATGACTGGATGCGCGAAAACCAATACCTCGATATCCCGCGCGTCACCGTAGGAGACCTCCTGCAACGGCGGACGTCGGGCGCGCCGCCATTGGTGAGCGTCGCTCCCACCGCGGCGGTCCGCCAGGCGCTGAACCTGATGACGACGTGGGACGTCAGCCAAGTACCGGTGGTCGACCAAGGCCGCTGCATCGGCAGCCTGGTCGAGGCAAGCCTGATGATCCGCTCGCTCGAAGAACCCTCGGTGCTCGATCGACCGGTGCGGGACGTCATGGACAAACCGCTCCCGGTGGTGGAGTCGACCACTCCGTCCGACCGGCTGGCGCCGATGCTGACCAGAGAATCGCCCGCCGCGCTCGTGGAGGAGGACGGTGCCCTGATCGGCATCGTCAGTCGCTACGATCTCCTGCAACAACTCATCGGCGGCCGCTGAGGTGCGGGTTACCGTCCTCACCGGCGGCACCTCGATGGAGCGCGACGTCGCCATCGCATCGGCCGGGCAAGTGGTCGCGGCCCTCCGCGAACGAGCCCATCAGGTCGCCATCGTCGATACGGCACGAGGTGACGTCTCGCCCGAGGACGAACCGGTGTTCCTGGGCCAAGCCGTGAGCGCCGAACCGCCGACCCCCGACAGCCTCCGGGTTCACGAGCGAGACTTCCTGCTGACGGAGTTGGCACAATCCACTGCGGTGCGGGAGGCCGATGTCCTGTTCCTCGCGCTCCACGGTGGCTGGGGAGAAGACGGCACACTCCAGGCCCTGCTGGAGGTACTGGGCACACCCTACACCGGGAGTGGTCAGCTGGGGAGCGCGGTGGCGATGGACAAGGATCTGTCCAAGCAACTGTTCCGCCACGCGGGGGTGGACACCGCCGACTGGCTGATGGCCCCGTCCACCCGGGCCGAGGTGGACCGGCAACTCGGCTGGCCCGTCATCGTCAAACCGTCGAAACAGGGGTCGACCGTGGGGCTCACCCTGGTTGACGAACCCGCCGACCTGGCAGCCGCCATCGACGAGGCTGGCCGCTTCGACGACGAAGTCATGATCGAAGCGTACGTACCGGGCCGGGAAGTCACCGTGGGCATCCTCGGCGGGGAAGCGCTCTCAGTGGGAGAGATCATACCCCAACACCGGATCTTCGACTACCAATGCAAGTACACTCCCGGCATGTCACAGGAGATCTTCCCCGCCGATCTCGATGACCGGGTGCGCGACGATGTTCGGCGGCTGGCACTGACCGCTCACCAGACGCTCAAACTCGGCGGCTACAGCCGTGTTGATTTTCGCTTGACACCCACCGGCCAGCTTGTCTGTTTAGAAGCGAATACCCTCCCGGGCTTGACGGCCACCAGTCTCCTGCCGCAGTCGGCCCGGGCGTCCGGCATTGACTTTGCAGACCTGTGTGAGCGGGTCTGCCGCCTGGCGGTGGTGCCGGAGAGTGCGGAACTTTCCTGGCCGGGGCCTGCGTTATAAGTCGTTAGAGGAGCGTCACATGAGCCGGCTACCATACCACAGCATGACCCCTTGGGTCTGGCGACTGATCATCGCCAATGCTGTGGTGCTGCTCCTGCTCATGACCCTCACCCCGGCCCTGGCCGGGTCTCTGGCATTCGACCCCCAGCAGCCGTTCGCCGAGCCCTGGACCTACCTCAGCTACATGTTCGTCCACGGCAGCCTGTGGCATCTGGCGGTCAACATGCTGCTGTTGTTCTTCTGGGGCACCCCCCTCGAGGAACGCATGGGAAGCCGGGTGTTCTTATTGTTTTACCTGTACTGCGGCCTCGGTGGACCACTGCTCTCCTTGTTGGTGTCGGCCGTCGGTGCACCGGTGGCCCCGTTCGTGGGCGCCTCGGCTGCCGTCTTGGGTATCGGCGTGGCCTACACCATGTATTGGCCGGACGCGGAGATGATCATCTTCCCGTTGCCGGTGCCGATCAAGACGCGCTACATCGTCATCGGAATCATCTCGCTCGACTTCCTTGCCGCCATGCTGGGCGCCAACTCCATGGTGGCACACTGGGCCCACTTGGGCGGTGCGTTGGTCGGGTTCATCTACATGCGCGTCCAGAGCTATTCCCGGCCGGTTCCGATTCCGCGGAGCATCGTCCGCGAACGCGTGCTGGTGAGTCGTCCCCAGCCAGCCGAGGCCGCCGTCGAGCAGACACCGAAGCCGCGGCCCAGGCGCCGCGGCGAGAAGGATCTGGTAACGGTCGAAATGGATCGTGTGCTCGACAAGATCAGTGCCCAAGGCATGGACAGCCTCACGCCAGCGGAACGACAATTTCTCAGCGACGTGTCCGCCAAGCGGAAAAAAGACAGCTAACCCACCGGCGACGCTCCCAGCTCCCAGATCCCTCCTCCCGGGTGACCTATTGACCTCGCACCCCGACATTTCGTATTGTGTCGCGTGCTCATCAACCTCGTCCCCGAATTCCTCGCCGTTCTCAAGGCTCGCGATCGCCGCGCAGCGTATCAGCACTATCTCGACGCGCACCGGTCGGTACTCACCGCCTATTGGCACAACTACGTCATCGACCCCGACAGCCCTCAGAGTGAAGAGGTCATCGAGCGCACCATCACCGCCGACCGTACCGACCTCATAGCGCTGCTCGAGAGTGTGGACCTCACGGCTCTGCTGGAGGACACCCTGGCCCGCGCCGAGGACGTTCTCGAAATCGACCGCCCCAGCGACAGCTACCTCATGGTCGGGGTCGGCGCCGCCAACGCCGGAGAGCTCGTGGTCCACGGGCGCGGGGTCGCCTTCGTGGCCGTGGAGCACTTCACCGGCAGCGTCAATCCGGGAACATTCGGTATGGGTCTCGACCCTCGGCTCATCCCGTTGTGGATGGCGCACGAGTTGGCGCATACGGTGCGCTATACCTCACCCGAGAGCCTCAGCGACATCAAGAGGCTGATCGAAAGCAGCGGCGGACACTACGACGTGTGGCAGGCCGGGAGCCGGATCGCGCTCGACGAGCTGATGCTCAACGAAGGGTTGGCGGTCCACGCATCCCAGGCCGTGGTCACCGGGTTTGATCCGGCAGATTATTTTGGGTACGCCCGGCGGCAGTATCATCGCCTCCGCGAATTGGAGGCGTTCTTGCGGCGCTCTAGCGAGCCCGATCTCGACCGCGCCGCCCTCGGGCTCAGATTGCGGTACCTCACCGGCGGGATGAGTCCAGCATCACGCCTGGTGGGCGGCCGAGTGATTCCGGAACGGGCCGGCTATTACCTCGGCTACCGCATGGCCGCCGCCATGGTAAGCGAGCGGGGCGTTGCCTACGCCCTCCGGGCCTCGAGCAAGCAGCTGCGCCAGGCCGACGACGTCGCGCGAGGCATCAGGATGGCGTAAGGGCGGGGCTGCGGGGCTGCCCAAGCGTTTCTCAGGTACGTTCCGAAATCAAGCTACGATTCTTAACTACCACAGCAAAAAACACCTACTTGAGCCTGGACTCCCTGCGCCCTGCGCACTATCAACTCTCCCACACATCAGCATGCGTCCACCACCGGCTGTCGGGAAAACGCTCGCCCAGTTCCGACCAATACTCACGCAACCAGTCGACCGACTTCTTCTGCTGCTGAAACCGGGCGATACCCGACCAGTACAGCGCCTCGGCCGACACCGGCGCCGGCGGGTCGAGGTCGGCTACCGCGCGCCACTCGGCATACGCCTGCTCCGGCCGGCGGTGCAGCAGGTGAATCTTGCCGAGCCCGACGCGCAGCTCCGCCACGAAGTCAGGCCCCTGCTGGAACCCCAGGAATCGTCGTAGCTCGGTCTCATGGTGG
>SMVY01000018.1 GCA_004357415.1 Gemmatimonadota bacterium | reverse complement strand
TCCCGCACCTGCCGGCTGGTGACGAACTTCCCGTCCCGCCCAGCGAACGGGGCGTTATTGACCATGAAATCGACCGACATGGTCGGTTCCTCCACGGCGATGCCCTCCAACCTCTCGGGCACCTCCACCGCGGTGATGGTCTTGCCGACCTCGATCCCCTCCAGCCCCGCCAGCACGATGATGTCTCCCGCCTGCGCCGCATCCACTTCCACCCGGCTGAGGCCGTCAAAGGTGTACAGCTTGGTAATTCTGCTCCGCTCTATCTTCTCGTCGGCCACCAGCCCCGGCTGTCCCAGCGGCAGCAACGCCACGTCGTCTCCCAATGCCACCCGCCCGCGCTCGATCCGCCCGATGGCCATGCGGCCCAGATAGTTCGAGTAATCCAGGGTGGAGACCAACATCTGGAACGGTCCATCACGCTGCTCCTCGCCCTTCGGTGCCGGAACATGCTGGACGATGGCGTCGAACAGCGGTGTCAACGAGTCGCCGGGCTCGTCGATGTCCAGTGTGGCCGTCCCGTCCCGGCTCGAGGTGTAAAGGAACGGGGCGTCCAATTGCTCGTGGGTGGCGTCGAGGTCGATGAACAGGCCCAGCACCTCGTCGTGCACCCTGAGCGGCTCGGCGTCGGCCCGGTCGATCTTGTTGATGCACACGATCGGATGGAGCCCCAGGGCCAGAGCCTTCCGCAGCACGAACCGGGTCTGCGGCATAGGCCCCTCGGCGGCGTCCACCAGCAACAACACGCCATCCACCATGCGCAGGATGCGCTCGACCTCACCACCGAAATCCGAGTGTCCCGGCGTGTCGACGATGTTGAGCTTGAAATCGCCCCAGCGGACGGCCGTGTTCTTGGACAGGATGGTGATGCCCCGCTCCCGCTCCAGCGGGTTGGAGTCCATCACCCGGTCCTGAACCTGTTGATTGGCGCGGAACACCCCGGCCTGCCGCAGCATCTGATCGACCAGCGTGGTTTTCCCGTGGTCGACGTGCGCGATGATGGCGAGGTTCCGAATGCCGGAGGTTCCTTTCATGGGGGCGTATATAGTCGGGTGCTGGGACCGGAGCAAGGAGGGGGAGTGCGCACTCCCGGTCCCGCCCATCCGGCGCTACCTTAATCTCCATGGACGACCCTCCAAGTACCGCGATCGGGCTGGGCCTGGTCGCCATCGTTGCCCTCGTTCTCCTCAACGCATTCTTCGTGGCCGCCGAGTTCGCCCTGGTAGGTGCCCGGGACACGCGCCTGCGCCAGATGGTCGAGGCGGGCGACAAGAAGGCCGCCCTCGCCCGCAAGGCGCTGGCCCATCTCGACCGCTACATCTCAGCCACCCAGCTGGGAATCACCCTCGCCTCCCTGGGGCTCGGCTGGATCGGCGAACCGGCCCTCGCCGGGGTCACCGAACGCTTGTTCCGCTGGCTGCCGGACCCGTTAGCCCCGCTGGCCACACATACGGTCGCCGTGACGGTCGCGTTCACCGTCATCACCATGCTCCACATCGTGCTCGGCGAGCTGGTGCCCAAGGCCCTGGCCCTCCTGTTCCCGGAGCGTGTTAGCGCCTGGACAGCGGCCCCCCTGATGGGGTTCGCCTGGGTCTTCCACGTCCCCATCACCTTGCTGAACGGTGCCGCCAACGGACTGCTCAAGTTGGTCGGCGTACGAACGCCGACCACTCACGAACGGCTCCACTCCGCGGAAGAAATCCGCATGCTGGTGGAGCAGAGCCAGCTCGGCGGCCAACTCGAGGTCGACGACGCCAGGCTCCTGCGGGGTGTGTTCCAGTTCAGCGAGAAACGCGCCGAGGAGGTGATGACCCCCCGCACCAAGATCATGGCCCTGACCTTGAATCAGACGGTGGACGACGCGGTGGCTGAGGTGGCCAAGACCGGCCGGTCCCGCTATCCGGTGTACGCCGAATCGCTCGATGACATCATCGGGGTGGTGCACACCAAGGACCTCCTGGGCGCCCTGAAGGCCGACCCCACCCAGCCGGTGTCGACCCTGATGCGGCAGCCCCTGTTGGTCCCCGCCACCCGCGAGGTGGAGGACGTGCTGGCAGACATGAAGCGCCTCAAGACCCACTTGGCCATCGTGCTCGACGAATACGGAGGGACCGCCGGCATCGTCACCATGGAAGACGTGCTGGAGGAAATCGTCGGCGAGATCTATGACGAACACGACCCCGCCCCCGACACCACCCCCGACGCGAGCCACGCAGCCGACATCGATGGCGCCATGGCCATCAGCGACTTCAACGAAGAAACCGGCCTGAAGCTGTCCGACAGCGACTACACCACCATCGGCGGCTACGTTTTCGGTGAGTTGGGCCGCTTACCCAAGGTGGGCGATCGCGTCAAGGTGGATGGAGGCGTGCTGGAAGTGGCGGAGATGGAGGGGCGGCGGGTTAGTGCTGTGCGCCTCGCTGGAGGCGCACAGCGAATATTGAATATTGAATAATGACTGCCACGAATAATGAAATGAATTGGGAATGTTCATTATTCATTATTCGCGGCGGTCATTATTCGTGGCATTCCCCTTGGCATTCATTATTCCGAGCGAGCGTCACCGCGAGCTCGAGCGCCGCCCGCATACTCGAAGAATCAGCGACCCCTTTCCCCGCAATGTCAAACGCCGTCCCGTGGTCCGGCGACGTACGCGGAAACGGCAGGCCCAGCGTTATGTTCACCGCCCGTCCGAACGACGCCATCTTGATGGCCGTCATCCCCACGTCGTGATAGGGCGCCAGCACGGCGTCGAACTCCCCGCGCATCGCCCGTAGGAACACGGTGTCCGCCGGGAACGGACCGGCCGCGCCCAGCACCTGGGCGGCAGGCTCCAGCACCCGCGCCTCCTCATCGCCGAACAGCCCTCCCTCCCCGGCGTGCGGGTTGAGGGCGCACAGCGCCAAGCGCGGCTCGGCGATGCCCCACCACTCCCGCAATGCCGTCACGGTGGTGCGCCCCGTCCTGATAACCCGGTCGGCGGTCACCAGGGCCGGCACGTCTCGCAGGGCCACGTGGGTGGTGACCAGCACCACGCGGAGACTATCCGCCGCCAGCATCATGGCCACGTCCACGCCGCCTGCCAGCTCGGCGAGCCACTCTGTGTGCCCGGGATAACGGAAGCCCGCCCTGTGGAGCGCCCGTTTCTCGACCGGCGCTGTTACCATCGCGTCCACCTCGCCGTCGAGCGCCATGCGGGCGGCACGTTCGATGGCATGTCCCGCCAACCGCCCCGCTTCGACGGCATCCGACCCGTGCCAGGTACCCACCGACACCCGATGAGCAGCCGGCAGCTCGGCGATGAGATTCTCGGGACCGACAAGGGTGATGTCCGCCGGCAGATCCGCCACCAGGGCTCCGGCGGTGACTTCGGGACCGACACCCCGGGGATCGCCCAGGGTAACGGCGATGCGAGGGGTCAAGGCACGAGGATCTTGACGTAGGTACCGGCGCGCAACTCATCGAGGTACTTCTGCACCGACATCTCGCGCCCGAGGGTCTGGCGGATGTTGTCCTTGACGTCGGCGTAGGTCACCTTCCCCTCGGCCCGCCGCAGCGTGACCTCGGCCACGACCCATTTGTCGTTGAGCGTGTCGCCGCCGGCAGCCGGCAGCCGGAACGGCGGGAACATCTGGCCCGAATCGGCCTCGGCAAACACCTCGGAGTACGGCGGTGTCAGTTCGGTCACGGAGATTTCCGGAGTCTTCTCGAACTCCGACTGGTTGTGGTGCACCCGTTGCAGAGAATCGAACGGCACGCCGTCCAACAGTGCGGCGTAGATCTCATCGGCGAGAGCCTCGGCTTCCGCCGCCTCCACCTCCGTTACCAACGGCCGGATCAGGATGTGCCTGGCCTGCACCTCCGCTGGTTGGGTCCGTTCCACCTGAATCAGGTGAAAGCCGAATGGCGATTCGACCGGGTCGGAGATGACGCCCGGCCGCTGGGCGAACGCCACCTGCTCGAACTCCGGCGTCATCACCCCGCGCCGGAACCAGCCGAGACTGCCGCCGTTCTCGGCCGATCCCGGGTCATCCGATACGGCTTTCGCCAGTTCGGCGAAATCGGCGCCGTCGCGCAGCAGAAGCAGAACGGAGTCCGCCAGGGCCAGCGCGGCGTCCTTGGCGGCCTCACTCGGTTCGGGTTGGATCACGATCTGCTGGAACGCGATGGTAGCCGGCCGCTCGCCTTCCACCTGGCCGATGCGCGCGTCGAAGAAAGCCCGCATCTCTCGTTCCGTGGGTTGGATGGCAGTAATTTTCCCCTGTTGTTCCATTGTCTCGATGAGTCTGTTCTGCAACAGGGTGCGCCGCTGCTGTTCCATGCGGTAGCGCCGGAATTCCTGCGGGGTCTGGAAGCCCGCCTTCTTCAGTTCTTCCTCATACTCCAATTCCGATGCAAACTGTCGCCGGATGCTCGCCATCGTCTTCTGAACGGTGCTGGCCACCTCCTCGTCCGTCACCACGATCATGGTGTCCCGCTGGGCTTCGCGGACCAGCAATTCGGTGCTGATCAATTCCTCGATTATTTCTGCACGGAGTTGACGGCGGGCCGCGGGGTCGGTCGGCAGCGTGAGCCCTTCTTGCTGCCGCTGGAACATCGCTTCTTCTACGTGGGAGTTGAGTATCGGCTGGCTGCCCACGATGGCGACGACCCGGTCGACCACCGTCGGCATGCCGACCGCGGTCAAGTCCGGGTCCTGGGCGGCCACACCGGCCGGCCCGGCCAGCGCCAGCACGACCATCACCCGCAGTGCGGGCACCCGATACCTCACGGCGTACTACCCCCTCCGGCGCTATCCCCCACCCCACCCCCGCCGATCGGCGGGCCGCCGGGGGCGGGCTTCAGGGGACTGGGCGCCTTTCCCCCACCCCGCTGCTCAACCCGCTCGTTGGCCACCTCGGCGGCCCGGCGGACCCCGTCCATGCTGACGCTGTACGATTCCCGGCTGCGCAGCACCTGCGGCAGCGCCGCCGGCGGTGGGATGAGGGTGGCCTGCCCCGCGGCAACCCGGCCGAAAAATCCGTCGATCTTGAGTTCGACCACGTCAGACCGCTGCGCCGCCGTGAGCGTGGCGTCCGACACGTCATCCCCCAGTCGAAGCATCAGGCGCAGGGAATCGATCGAGGCGTCGTACGCCTGCTGGATTCCCAGCCACTGCAGTTCGTTGACGGTCATGCCGGCCGAGTCCGCCTGGTCGAGGATGAGACGGTTACGCCCCAGCTCGAGGGTCAACTCGCTCAGTTTATCGTCGGGCGCACTACGAATCTGCCGTGAGGCGGTTGGTCCCAGCGCGGGAACCCAGCGCAGAAAATCGGCCACGGTGAATTTGCCACCGTCGTACGACGCCAGGCTCTTGCGGGAATTCCACATGCCACGTTCGTCGTCCATCGCTTGGCGAATCAGCGCCGGGGCACTGGAGGACACCCGCAGATTCTTCTGTTCACCCAGCTGAATGAGGTAGAGCGAGTCGAGCCGCTGCTCGGCAATTTCCCGCAACCAGTCGAGCAGCGGGCCTCGCACATCATCCCGTGAGGGACGCTTGATGATGTGGATGCCGAAGGTGGTGAAGACCAGGTCGCTGATCTCCCCTTCACCGAGCAGCCAGCCGGCCGAATCGAACTGGACGACGAACGAGCCCCGTGGACTGGGTGGGAGGTATCCACCCTCGTTCCGGCTTCCGGGATCGGCCGAGTGCTCCGCGGCCAGCGCGGCGAAGTTGCCGCCCCGACGTGCCTGGTTCAGCACACCGCTGGCGTCGGCCCGCGTGACTTGGCGGACCGCCTCCGAGGCCGATGGCGCCACCGAGAACAGGACGTGCTGGAATATCCTGATCGAGTCGCTGTTGTACACGCTGTCGGCCGACGCTTCGGTGAGCGGGTTACGGCTGGTGACGAGGTGGTCGTACCACCGGTCGGCTTTGATCTCGGCGACGTCGGGCCACATGACCGCCGCCACCGAGGCCGAGTCCTCCGGCAGCGTTCCCTGCGCCACCGCTTCCGCAATCAGGGTGTAGTCGAGCCAGACGTTGGCCAGAAACTCCGCGGCGTCGGCGTTGATGTTGAGCCCCTTGATACGCGAGAGCCAGTCGCCGAGTTGTTCGGTCGTCAGCTCGTGGTCGGCAGCCGT
>SMVY01000017.1 GCA_004357415.1 Gemmatimonadota bacterium | reverse complement strand
TCTTCCCGGTCGCGGTCTGGCTTACCTGGGACATCGTGACCGCGCTTTTCCCTACCGCCAGCCGGCGGGTGTTGCCGTTCATCCTGGCGACCGCCGTATCGTTTCGGTTTTTCCAGGCCGACGCCGGCTGGATCCAGACCAACCTCATCATCCTGGTGCTGGTACTCGCCGGGATCGCTGCCGGAAACCGGGAACGGTGGTTCTTGGCGGCAGCGGCGATAATCACCGCGGCCGGCATCAAGGTCGTCCCAGTGATCTTTCTCGGCTGGTTCATCCTTCGCGGCCCCCGCCGGGCACTCATTGCCGCAGTGCCGATCGCTCTGGGCGTCATCGCGCTGCCGCTTCTGTGGCGCGGGCCGGCCCAAGGATGGCTGGATCTCGCCCAATACCTTCAAGGTTTTCTGGCGGAATACCTGAGCGGGGGAGTGCGGATCCGGTGGGACAATTACAATCTCGCTACCCTGGCATACAGCCCCTTCGTATCCCTGAACGACCCCTCCGGGATGGGGGGCGCCTGGCTTCCCGGAGGCTCGGTAGCAGGTGCTTGGCTCTACCGCACCGCCGCACTCGCCGTGGTGACGACGTGGGTGGGCATGCTGTTCATGCTGCGCAGAGCCCACGCCGAGTGGAACGCTTTCGAGTTGGCGGCCACCTTTCTCGCCGGCCTCCTCCTATCCGGGGTGACCTGGACGGCCCATCTGATCTCTCTTCTGTTCGTCTCCGCCGTCTTGTTCAGCGCCTCTCCCAGAGAACAACCCCAGCCATTGCGAATACTGCTATGGTCGTCCATCGTCTTGGCTCTGGTCAGCGGAGTGGGACCAGATCTACTCGGCGCGACCGTGTTCGATACGATCCGCGCTTACCGTGTGGTCCCCTTGTTCCTCGTCGTGAGCTACGCGACGACACTCCTCATGGCCATCAACACGGCGGTGCCCACCGGCGATCGTGGCAGCGCGGCAGAAACGCGCATACGCTAGATTGGCCTGCTAGCCTCAATGGCCAACCGCCGGGCTTTCCGTCACCTGGGGAACGGCTGGGCGTTGTGGCGCCGCTGACCACCATTCCGTTAGATAGATACCGTGCACAATCGAGGCACCACGCCATGAGAAACACGATGCCCAAGTACGTCATCGAAGCTGCCAGCAAGTCAATCTGCATTCTCACACGAGGAGACATCAATGGGACAGACCAGCCAATCGACTACCATCGCGGTTCCGCCCGAAGAGGTTTGGGACGCCATCCGCAACTTCCATGACATGAGCTGGGCACCGAACGTAATCACCAGCCTCGAAGTGGTGGGAGATGTGGCTGGGGACCAGGAAGGAGCCGGCCGGATTCTGAATGGGGCGTTTCACGAGACGCTGATCGAGGTCGACGACTCTGAACGGATAGTGCGATACAGCATCGACGATGGCCCCTCCCCCGTGTCTAAGACAGACGTGAGCAACTACATCGGCCACATCCAGGTGAGCCCGGAGGGCGACGGCACCCTGATCGAGTGGTCTTCACAGTGGGACCGCAACGACGAAGCGGCACACGAGTTCTGCCACGGCATCTACGTCGCTCTTCTGGCGGACATGAAGGCGAGCCTGGAGTCGCAGTGACCGCTGGGCAATCAGCCGAAAGTCTGACTGATTGGCAGGTACCGTACCAGCGGACGAGGTCCCGGCTTTCATTACGTTAGTGGGAATCGCTCCCGTCGCTGTCGTCGACGGGACGTTCCTGGAAGAATCGGGCGAGCCGCTCGACCTCGCCGCCCGGCGCCCAGTGTCCGCACTGATCACACCAACGCTGCCACGTTCGACCCCATCGACAAGTACGGCGGCCTTCCGAACGCCATACGGGACCGTCCGGACCCCAAGTGACGATCTCATCATCGCCGACGCCGGGAATGCCCGTTACAGGAGGATCGACGGCTGAACCGGCATCATCACCCCGATCGCCGGCGGTGAATGATCGGTGAGTTAGTGGAGCACGGTGTTCACTTGGCGGCGCTCGGGCGCATTAGCCGCAGGCGCAACCAGACGATGGCGCTGAGCAACCCGAGGTGAAGCGTCGGGCCAAACCACCCCAATTCGCTCCGAAACACCAGGACGGTCCCCAAGGCTCCGATCATTATGACGATCAGGCCACCCGCCGCGCGCAGTGCCGTACCCGGCACCAGGAGGAGAACCACACCCACCAGCTCCGCCACCCCTACCACCCGGTTCCTGTGTTCCTGCTTCTTGGTGGGCGCTCCGCAATTGCTTTGGGCCCGCCGCCGCCCCACCGGAGTGGCGCTGTTCCTGGCCGGCTCCGCCCTAGCGGTGCTCATCGCCTTGGTACTCCTGGCCCGCAGCCTATATCAGGTCCCCGCGCCCTAGCCAACTTTCCCCTCGCCCGCCGGCGGCGCGCCGATCATGGCCGTTAGCCACCAGCCATCCGCCACCCGCTCCGGCCGTCCCCGGCAAGAACTCGGAGGTTATACTATCCTCAGTAACGATCGACAACCTGAGGAAACCCACGATCATGACCGAGGCCGACGACCTGCAGGCGGGCGACAGCGTGCCTTGGAGCGACCAAAGCGACTGGCTCGACGCCTCCGCCTTGGACCGGGAGGCGGAGGTGTCGTGTCCCCACTGCGGTGAGATGGTGGAGATCGCGATCGATCCGGGCGGCGGCGTCACTCAGGAATACGTGCAGGACTGTGAAGTGTGCTGCCGGCCGTGGCAGGTCCAGGTGCACTACGGTACCACGGGAAGCGCCGAGGTGTGGGTCGAGGCGATTTGACTGAGGCCGTGTGGGCATGACAATCGCCGTGCTAGCCGTCGCCGCGGTGGTACTGCAACAACTCCCCCAGCAACATGGTGAGGTCTCCTTCCCCACCCAGGACGGGGGCGTGGTGTACGCCGACGTTTATGGTGAGGGTGACCTAGGCGTGGTCCTGGCCCACGGGGGACGATTCACCAAGGAGAGTTGGTCGGCGCAGGCGCCGGCGCTGGCGGACACCGGGTTTCATGTGGTGGTCATCGATTTCCGGGGCCGGGGCCGCTCACGGGGCGGACCCGAGTCCACGGCCGGTGACGGCGGCGAGCGGTTCGACGTACTGGCCGCCGTGCGCTACTTGCGGGAGACCGGGGCATCGTCCGTATCGGTGTTGGGCGCGAGCTTCGGCGGCTGGGCAGCTGCCCTGGCCGCCATCGAAGCCCCCGGCGAGATCGACCGCCTGGTACTGCTGGCCCACTCGCCGATCGACGATCCCGAACGGTTGCCGGGCCGGATCCTGTTCATCACCAGCCTGAACGACACCACGGCCCGTGGCATCCCCCGACTCGTGGAGATTCGCGAGCAGTACCAGCGAGCCCCTGATCCCAAGGAACTCGTCGTCCTCGAAGGGGCGGCCCACGCCCAGTTCATATTCGAGACCGACGAGGGGGAACGCCTGCTGCACGAAATCATTCGGTTCCTTTCCCAGCCGTGAGTGACGGAGAGGTCGTGGCAACTTCTGAGCAAGACTTCCTGCGCCACTACCTCGCCGTGCTGGCCTACCGTACCCAGAACGCGGTGCGGGATGCACCGCCGGCCTACTTCGACTTCCAGGCCGGAAATGGGGTCCGCTCACCCAAGGACATCTTGTACCACATGACCCAGCTCATGACCTATTCGGTCACCAGGCTCACCGGCGGCTGTGAACCAATCGATGTGGCCGATCCCGTGGAGCGTTTTCACCAAGCACTGGGGCGGCTGAGTACCGTGTTCCACGAAACGGAGGCCGACAGGGACACGCTCCTGCGCTTGCTTCAGGGTCCGCTGGCCGACGCCATGACGCACGTGGGCCAGCTGGCCATGCTGCGGCGCCTGGCCGAGTCTCCGATTCCTCGAGAATCCTTTTTCGAGGCGAACATCACCGCCGAGAACACCAGCTCGACGCAACCGCTCCCGGAGGACTGAAACAATTGAAAACGCTACTTCCAGGAGCAACCGGGGCCATACGATTTTCACCCGCCTCAGCGGGATGCGTGCTCGTGAGTCTCCTGTTGCTGACGACCTCAGGCATTACCCAAGAGACCGCTTGGGAGGACACCTGTAGCCCCGCGGCGTTGGACACGGCCAACGCCACGGCGCTGGTGAACGTCACTCTCATCGACGGCACCGGGGCACCGACCCGGTCCGGGACCACCGTAGTGTTTTCGGGCGAGCACATCGAGGCAATTTTCCCGACAGGTTCCCGCCCGCTCGAGGATGGCATCCGGACGATCGACCTCGCGGGCCGCTACCTGATTCCTGGGCTGATCGACACTCACACTCATGTCGCGACCGACCCGTCAGGCGAAGACACTCGCGAGCGGACCGAGCGTCGGCTCTGCAACGCGCTCCTGGGAGGCGTGACCACCATTCGCGATATGGCCGGAGACGTGCGAGCTCTCAGTTCGCTGGCTCGCGACGCGCTGGTGGGAGCCATAGTGAGCCCCGACATCCACTACGTGGCCCTCTTTGCCAGCCTCGCGTTCTTCGCCGACCCCCGTGCCGGCGCCGCCTCGGCCGGCGCCATACCCGGCGCCCTCCCCTGGATGCGCAGCATGACCGATACCACTGATCTCCATCAGTCGGTGGCGGAAGCGCGCGGCACCGGGGCCAGTGCCATCAAGATCTACGCTGGGCTACCCGCCGGCCTGGTACGTGGCATCGTGGCCGAGGCGCACCGGCAGGACATCCCCGTTTGGTCCCACCTCTATATTGGCCCCGCCGGACCGTTGGACGTGGTCGAAGCCGGCGTCGACGTGGTGTCGCACGCTTCGCAGCTGGCCTTGGCCTTGGGGCGGGAGGGAGCCCGCTCCCTGTTGGCCACCGACCCCGATTCTGCGCTCGACCTCAGCGCTCCCGCCATCGACAGCGTGCTGGCGGCCATGGTACGGCTCGGTACCATCTACGACCCGACGCTCTTCATTTATCAGGACCGGCCGGCAACGCTCCGGGTAGCCGCTGGGCTGGTCGCCCGGGCCCGTGACGCGGGGGTCCGCATCAGCGCCGGCACCGATTCTCTGGCCGGAGCCGACGGCGTGTCGCTCCCCAATCTCCACCGGGAGATGCAGCTGCTGGTGGAACTGGCAGGCCTGAGCCCTGCCGAAGCGCTCGACGCCGCCACCCGGACGGCCGCGGCAGCCACCAATGTGCTGGACTCGCGAGGAACAGTGGAGGTGGGGAAACTTGCCGACCTGGTGGTGTTAGGCGCCGACCCAACAGGGGATATCAATAACACCAAACAGGTGGAGCTGGTCGTCAAACGGGGACGGCTGTATGCACCGGCGACAAGACGCCTCAACCGGTCATCGGGGGTGGCACCCTAGGGGGTCGGAAGGGAAACGGCAAAACTACTACTGCATTGATTGACGGTTCATGGGAGGCGCGTGAGATATGAACGTTGAGAACGAGGCCCTATTTCTACGAGCCTCCGGTAATCTGTTGAAGCTGGCAGTGGCCCTCCTTCTTTCAGGCGCTGTGCTGGCGTATTTTGGATTCATCCATTTCGGGACCGAAGCCTACGGGCACGGAGGTGTTCGCCTCGCGCTTCGCATCGGCAGTGGCATCCTGTTGTACGGCGGGCTCAAAGCGGCGCTGATCCGCCAAGCGCTATTGAAGAGTTTGTCGTCCTGAGGACGCCCCGGACGCTACTCCTCGCCCGACATTAACATCGATCAGTCGCAGGCCGACATCACGGCGGAGGGCACGGGACCGGAGCAGCCCCTTCAGGGTGAATGATCCCTCCGGCGGTCCCTTGACCGCCTGCCCTGGCGAGTCTCTGGCATGACGTTATCATCAGCCCTGGGGTCGCAGCGGTCAGCCTGCGGAACGGCCGCTTATCCGCCACCCTGACTGACAGTCTGATTACCGTATCCCTCAAGGAGCCACCATTATGAGAATCGTCTCAACGAAGAGCATGGTACTGGCGCCGGTCGCGGCGCTCCTTATCGCCGCCTGCGGCGGCTACGGCGAAGGCGGCATGGCGGGGGCCGATGCGGTCGACACCGCGCTCGAGGCCGAAACCATCATGGAACTGGAC
>SMVY01000016.1 GCA_004357415.1 Gemmatimonadota bacterium | reverse complement strand
GTTTCCTACCGGCGCCTGCATGTACGGTGAGCCGGCGATGGAATCCGGGTCGAGCTGCGCCAGCAGGTGAGCCGGAAGGGGCTGTACATGGTAGACGGCCGTGTAGAACTGCTCGGGGAACGGCCGGTCGAAGCGGAACACCACGGTGAGGTCATCCTCGGCAGTTACCTCCTGGATGGTGGACAACACCGTTGCGAGTTGCGCGCTGATGGCCGGATCGCGCGCGCGCTCGAAGGCGAACAGCACGTCCGCGGCAGTGACAGGCACCCCATCGTGCCACCGGGCGCGGGCGTCGAGGTGGAACACCAGGGTGACGGAATCCCGCCGCTCCCACGACTCGGCGAGGACCGGGACGAAGCTCTCGTCTCCCACCGTCGCCAACGCGGGCCCCAGCTCGGCCAACCTGAGGAACAGCATGTCCCGTGGCCGGGTGTTCTGGGCTCGGCCGCGGGTCAGGGTGGGAACGGGCGACGTCCCGAGGACGCCGACGGGAATGACCATCGACGTGTCCGCTGGACGTTCGGGAGCGCATCCGGTGGCTAGCCAGAGGGCGCTGGTCGCGAGAGCCAGATGCACGCGCAAGTGAGGAAGCTCCGATGGGAGGATGCAGCAATATCACACACAAGGGGCACCGGGCCAAGTCGCGTCAGCGGTGCCAGGTCCACTCGCTGCTGCGAAAACGGCCGCTGTGTACCGCGGCCACCTCGGCACGTTCGTCCTTGCGGTCGTCCTCAAGCCACTCGCCGGTCCAGTGGCGGGCGGTGGCCGCGATGGCATCGGCCAGGTCGCCGGCGGCGACCGGGGTGCCGAGGAGCCGGTTGAGTGGGGCTTCCGTTCCATCCGGCGGGTCGCCTCGTGTCACCCGGGCAACCATGCGTTGATCGTCGTCGAGGAGGACGGAGCCGTGTTGCAGAAACACGTTGCCCCGGCGCATCTGCGCGCTGCCCACCACCTTGCGTCCGCCGACCATGATCTCCCCGCCAACCGGCTGGGCGAAACAGGCGCCGGCGTCGAGTCGATGTTGCCGTCCACGCGGGGGGGATGGGGCGAGGGTGGCGTCGGCACCGAGATCGGCCAGGGCCCGGCGCAGTGTTTGGTGAATGGTGCGGTAGGCGGCCGGCAAGGGGCCGAACGCCTCCGTGGGGGCCGTGACCGCGTAGGTCAGCTCGCGGCCGTGCCACACGGCCCGGCCACCGGTCGGCCGGCGGACCACGTCCAGGCCCAGGGCCGCGATAGTGTCTCGGTCGTAGCGTTTGACGGCCGGCTCGTGGCGGCCGAAGGAGAGGCAGTGCGGCGTCCACTGGTACAGCCGAAGGAATCCTTCACCGTGTCGGGCGCTGAGTTCGAGCAAGGCCATGTCGACGGCCATGTTGTACCAGCCGGGACGGGCCTCCTCCTCCTGTACCAGGGTCCACCGCACGGTTTGCTCGTTCCCCCTAGGCCTCGGCGTAGGCCTCCATCGGCTGGCACACGCACACGAGATTGCGATCACCGTAGGCGCCGTCCACCCGACCGACCGCGGGCCACAGTTTGGCGATGCGGGTTTCCGGAATGGGGAAGCCGGCGCGCTCGCGTGAGTAGGGATGGGTCCACTCGTCGGCTGCCACGGTGTCCAGGGTGTGGGGCGCGTTCTTGAGGAGGTTGTCCTCGCGGTCGGCGGTGCCGTTTTCGATTTCGCGGATCTCCTCGCGGATGGCGATCAAGGCGTCGCAGAATCGGTCGAGCTCTTCTTTCGATTCGCTCTCGGTGGGTTCGACCATCATGGTGCCGGGCACCGGGAATGAGATCGTAGGCGGGTGGAAGCTGTAGTCGATGATCCGTTTGGCGACGTCCTCCACCTCTATGCCGGCGGTGCTCTTGAACGGCCGTACGTCTAGGATGCATTCGTGGGCCACCAGACCGTTGGCCCCGGCATACAACAACGGGAAGTGGTCCTTCAACCGGTGGGCAATGTAGTTGGCGTTGAGGATGGCGATGCGGGTCGCCTCGGTCAGGCCGTCCGGGCCCATCAGCTCCAGGTAGGTCTGTGAGATCGGCAGGATGGCCGAGCTTCCCCAAGGTGCCGCGGATACGGTACCGCACGGTTGGTTTCCACCCACTCCCCCATTGATGACCGGGTGGTTGGGGAGGTGGGGAGCCAGGTGGGCCTTCACCCCGATCGGCCCCATGCCGGGACCGCCGCCGCCGTGCGGAATGCAGAACGTCTTGTGCAGGTTCAGGTGGCACACGTCGGCCCCCATGTCGCCGGGCCGGCACAGGCCCACCTGGGCGTTCATGTTGGCGCCGTCCATGTACACTTGGCCACCGAACTGGTGGACGATGTCGCAAACCTCCTTGATGCTCGCCTCGAAGACACCGTGGGTGGACGGGTAGGTCACCATCAGGGCGCCGAGGGTGTCCTTGTTGGCCTCCGCCTTGGCGCGGAGATCGTCGACGTCGATGTTGCCGTGGGGATCGGTCTTGACCGGGACGACCTTCATGCCGGCCATGACGGCGCTGGCGGGGTTGGTGCCGTGCGCCGACATGGGGATGAGGCACGTCGTCCGCTGTGATTGGCCCCGGTGCTCGTGGTACGCCCGAATGGTGAGGAGTCCGGCGAATTCCCCCTGGGACCCCGCGTTTGGTTGCAGGGACACGGCGTCGAATCCGGTGATCACCGCCAACTGTGACTCGAGCCGTTCGAACAACTCGGTATAGCCCTGCATCTGATCGCGGGGCGCGAACGGGTGCGGTTCGGCGAACTCGGGCCACGTTATGGGAATCATCTCGGTGGTGGCATTGAGTTTCATGGTGCACGATCCCAGCGGGATCATCGCCGCGGTGAGCGACAGGTCCTTGTTCTCCAGCCGCTTGAGATACCGGAGCATCTCCGTTTCAGAGCGGTAGCGGTGGAACACGGGGTGCTCGAGGTAGCCGCTAGTGCGCTCGAGTTCGCTGGGGATGGCTGCCGGGGCCTCGCCTGCCAGCCGCACGACCTCGTCCTCGCTGGTGTCGGCGCCGAAGATGGACAGCAACTCGGCCACGTCCGCCGTGGTGGTCCGCTCATCCAGCGCAATACCGATGCGCGTCGGGGAGAGCGGGCGCAGGTTGATGCGCCGGGCCACGGCAGCCGCGTGCACCTCGGTAGCGCTTCCCTCGGACAGTTCCACCGCGATGGTATCGAAAAACGCTCCGTGTACCACCGTCAGGCCGCGCTCCCGCAACCCGTGCGCCAGGGTCTTGGCCAAGCCGTGCACCCGCAGGGCGATACGCCGCAGTCCCTCGGGGCCATGGTACACGGCGTACATCCCAGCCATGACCGCCAGGAGCACCTGCGCCGTGCAAATGTTGCTGGTGGCCTTGTCGCGGCGGATGTGTTGTTCGCGCGTCTGCAGTGCCATGCGCAATGCCGGACGCCCCTGGGCATCTTTCGATATGCCAATGATCCGACCGGGCATGCTGCGCTTGTATTGGTCGTGAGTGGCGAAGAACGCGGCGTGCGGTCCGCCGTAGCCCATCGGGACACCGAAGCGCTGCGAATTGCCTACGACGATGTCGGCACCCCATTCGCCGGGTGGCTGCAACAGGGTGAGGCTCAGGATGTCGGCGGCGACCGTGACCATGGCGTTGGCCTCGTGGGCAGCATGGCACAGTGATCGGTAGTCGGCGATGTGTCCATCGCTTGCCGGATATTGCAGGAGGGCGCCGATGGTGGTGTCGTCGAAGGTGAACGTGGCGGGGTCGGCGACCTCGATGGTGATGCCCCGTGTTCGTGCCCGGGTATCGACGATGGCGATAGTTTGTGGGTGGCAATTCTCGTCGACCAGGAATCGAAGATCGCCGCGCTTGCGTGTCACGGCCGCGGTCATGTGCATCGCTTCGGCGGCGGCGGTGCCTTCATCGAGCAGGGACGCGTTGGCGCAGGGGAGGCCGGTCAGGTCGGCAATCACTGTCTGGAAGTTGAGGAGCGCTTCCATGCGGCCCTGGGAGATCTCGGCCTGATAGGGGGTGTAGGCGGTGTACCATCCCGGGTTCTCCAGGATGTTGCGAAGAATGACTGGCGGGGTGATGGTGTCGGCGTAGCCCATCCCGATGTAGCTGCGGAACACCTCGTTCTTGGCGGCCAACGCACGCATACTCGCCAAGACGACCTCCTCCGGTTGGGCCGGCGGGAGGTCGAGCGGTGTCCGCAGACGGATGGACTCCGGGACCACGGCGTCCATCAAGGCGTCCAGCGAGTCGTAGCCCAAGACCTCGAGCATGTCTTCGACGTCGGCGTCCCGTGGTCCGTTGTGCCGGTACCTGAACTCCTCCCGGTCCTGCACCTGCCCGGCAGTATCCGTCATGGTCCTGTCTCTTCTATGCGCCCGAATGGTGAAACGCCCCGAGGACGTCCACGGGGCGATGCGTTGCATGATTGGCTGATGTCCACCAAGGGGCTCAATCTTCCCCGATGTGCATCTTGTAGGCGTCGGTGTCCATGAGGCGCTCGAAGTCGGCCGGCTCGGTCATCTTGAGCCTGACCATCCAGCCTTCGCCGTAGGCGTCCCGGTTGATCGCTGCCGGATCGGCATCGAGTTCCACGTTGACCTCTACCACCTCTCCCCCCAAGGGAGAATAAAGCTCCGACACGGCTTTGACCGCCTCGATGGTTCCGAACGAATCCCCCTCCTCGAACGTGTCGCCGACGTTCGGGAGGCTGACGAAAACGATGTCGCCGAGTTCGCCTTGGGCGTAATCGGTGATGCCGATTTCCACGATGGCCGGGTCGTCGGTCTGCTTGAGGTATTCGTGTTCGCTGGTGTAGCGCAGACTGTCGGGAACGTTGGACACCAGGACTCCCTGTTGCGGTAGAGGGGTAGCGTTTGGGCAGGGAGGATACCCGCTGAGAGGCTCGAAATCAAGCGGTTTCGGTTAGTCGGCCCGGGCCTCCAGAGCCTGCCAGACGGCTCGCGCCGCACGCTCGAGTTCGGCCGGCGTTCCGTCGTTGTCGATGAGGTAATCGCTGCGCTCGCGCTTGGTCTCCGTGGGGTCCTGGGCCGCCAGCAGCCGATCCGCTTCGAGGGGGTCGAGGCCGCGCTTCTCCACCAGCCGCGCCTTGCGCGTCATGGGTGGAGCGTCGACCAGGACGATCACGTCGAACGCCTCCGGATCGGCCGCTTCGAACAGGAGGGGGATGTCGCTCACCAGAATGGCGTCGCCTCGAGCCCGAGCCGCCTCCTCCAGGATCTGGCGACGGGCCAGCACCGCTGGGTGGACGATGGCGTTGAGTGACCTGCGGGCGGCCGCGTCGCTCATGACACGGTGTCTGAGGGATGCCCGATCGAGCGTCCCGTCATGCAGCAGGATGTCGGGCCCGAACGTTTGCACGATCTGGTCGAGGACCTCGCTCCCGGGCTGTTGCAGTTCCCGGACGATGACGTCGCTGTCGATTAGTGTGGCGCCCCATTTCTTGAACAGCTGCGCGACGATCGACTTGCCCGCGGCGACGTTTCCGGTGAGTGCGACGTTCAACATGACAAGGTGATCCGAGAGCGCGTTCGCTACAGCAGCGCCGTCTGGTCCTCGTCCTCGCGCGGAACCTCGTGACAGTGGCGGCAGCGGGCTTCGTAGGTCTCCTGTCCGCCGACCATGATGGTGGGAGAGTCGTATCGCGCCGGGCGGCCGTCGATGAGGCGCTGGTTGCGGCAGGCGAGGTCGCCGCATCGTACGCAAATGGCTTGAAGCTTGGTCACCTGCTCGGCGATGGCCATCAGGTGTCCCATGGTGCCGAACGGCTCCCCCCGGAAGTCGGTGTCCGTGCCGGCCACGGCGACACGAATTCCGCGACCCGCCAAGTCGGTGACGACGTCGATCACGCCCTCGTCCAGGAACTGGACCTCGTCGATGGCGACCATTTCTATGTCGGCCTCCAGGTGCCGGAGGACTTCGTCCGCCCCGTCGATCGGAATGGCTTGCAGCTCCGCGCCGTCGTGGCTGGACACGCTGTAGAGCCCGGCGTACCGGGCGTCGAGATGTGATTTGAACACCTGAACGCGCTGGCGAGCGATGATGGCCCGACGCACGCGCCGGATGAGTTCTTCGCTCTTGCCACTGAACATCACGCCGCTAATGACTTCGATCCATCCGGCCTGGCGACCGTAGTACATCTCCCTGCCTCCCGTCGAGCCGCGGGAGGATAGCCCACGGGTGGAGGAGGGTCAAGAAGCCCGCAAAGCCCATCTCTTGCGGTTTTCTGGTGTTTGTACCGATATTGAGGCCGCAAACAGGGCACTTCCGGCGATCGTGGTCTTGGGAGTCCGGCTGGCACCCACGACCAGCGCCGAGGAGATTTGGTACGTTCCCGCATTCCTCATTCAAGGAGAGTTTCGTGAACAAGCAAGAGATGGTGGACGCGCTCGCTGTCAGCCTGGATACGTCCAAGGCCCAGGCTTCGGAGATCATCGACGCGATCTTCGCGACCGACGGCGTCATCCCCAAAGCCCTCAAGAAGGGCAACAAGGTCCAGATCGCCGGGTTCGGCAATTTCGAGGTCCGCAAGCGCGCCGCCCGGCAGGGCCGTAATCCGCAGACTGGTGCGACGATCCAGATCAAGGCGTCCAAGGTTGCGGCATTCCGTCCCGCCAAGGCACTGAAGGAGCTGGTAAACAAGTAGTAGTAAACGATTTAGGTCGTCAGGCGCCGATTGGCGTCACCTGCTTCATTGTGCTACACGGGCCACCCCGCTGGGTGGCCCGTAAGCGTTTCCGGAGGATCCCTCAGCGCTGCCGCTCCAGGCGGGCGATGATCTTGCGACGCCGGATAGTGCGGCCGGTGAGCGCATCGGCCACCGCCTGCGCTTCGTCGGCGGGGAGCTCGATGAGCGAGAAGGTCTCGCGCAACTCGATCTTCCCGATGTGTTCCGGTGGGACCTTGAGGTCGCGTGTCAGCATGGCCACGAAGTCTGCCGGGGTGGCCCCGTCCTTCTTTCCGGCCGTGACGAACACCTTGGTGGAGCGTCCGTGGCCGGCCGGCCGTCCCTTCCTGGGGGCTGGCGGGGAGGGTGGCCCTGGCATCGGTTTGGGCTCGGGGAGCGATTCGGTGGTCCACAGCCGGTAGAGGGCTCCGGCCACCAGGGTGGGGTCGCGGTGCTCGAATAGCGGGGTAAGGGCGTTGATCGCGCGATCGAGGTCACTGCCGCCCGCCTCGAGCACTCCCTCGATCCGGGACCGCTGTTTGGCGAGCGTCCGGTCGACCTCGTCGGCGGCCCCGGGGAGCTGGAGCGTTGCCAGCGCACTTGCCTGGCCGACGAGATAGGGGAGTCCCCAGGGAGGGGTCAGGACGACCAGGCGGTCTGCGGCGGCGGCCAGCCGGCGGAGGTCCTCGGGAATCGGGAGGTCGGCCGCGACGATCAGCTTGGCTGGCGCCACCTCACCGCAGGTGACCGGCACATCGTTTGGCGACTTGGCCAGGGCGTCCACCACGGCCGATTTGGTCTCGGCTACGGCGGTCCATACCACTCCCGAGGTCGGTTGCAGGAGATCGAGGGCCTGCCGCACCGCGGTCCCGATGTCGATCCCCGAAACGGAAACCACGGTGATGGATTGCTCGATGACGGGCAACGACGTCCCGTGTGGGGGTGCACCGAGGACGAAGGCCTTGCGCAGGTAGCGCTCCGCCAACCGCTCGGCCTGGCGGGGCGCAGCCGTGTAGAGGATTCGCTGCGCCTCGGCGGGGAGATCCTGCATCAGTCCGATGAGGGCACTGTCGTCGTCCCACGTTTCCGGCCAGGCCAGCAGGACCGTGGGAGCCGAGTCGAGGGGGAGCGACGAACGGGCCAGGAGGGCGAGCGCCGTGTCCGGGCTGCAGACGAGCGCGGTCACCCGTTCCTGGTTGAGGAGATTCAGGGCCCGGCCTGCGGCCCGGGCGGCGAGAACGGTCCCGCCGGCATCGCGCCACGCCTCGTTGAGCACGTGTTCCACCGAAGGGAGCATGGCGTCGCTCGCCAGGACGAGTAGCTGTAGGCCCTCCCCCTCCGCGCGATGTGACAGGGCGGCCAGCGCCGGTTTCAGGTATACCGCCGATGGTGGCATGACGGCCACCACGTTGCCGCCTCTGGCCACGGTCGGTTCGATGTCTGCGGCGCGGGTAGCATCCCGCGACAGTTCTTTTTCCAAGACACACCCTCGATTGTCAAATAGCTGTTCGGTGAAGGGTGGGGAAGCTACCGCAATTCACCGGGCCAGGCCACTCCGCGGCGGTCGCGGCGGTGTTGACAGGCTCTGGCGACGAGGGGAGCTTTCCCCGACCACGCACCGGACCAGGAGGCCAGGATGGCCGAAGGACTGTCGGAAAATCTCGCGTATCTGGAACCGTCCCAGACGGTGGCGATCTCGAACGAGGCCAAGCGCCGCAAGGCGGCCGGGGAGGACGTCATCGATCTGGGAGTGGGCGAGCCAGACTTCGTGACGCCGGCGCGGGCTTCCCAGGCGGGGATCGCGGCCATCAATCGCGGAAAGACCCACTACGCGCCCAACGCGGGCGTTCCCGAGTTGCGCACCGCCATCGCGGCGAACCTGTCACGCCTGAGCAACGGGCGGGCGGTCAATCCCGACAACATCATCGTCACCACCGGGGCCAAGCAGGCGGTGTTCAACGCCTGCTTCGCCCTGTTCGGACCGCACGACAAGGTGCTCATTCCGACACCTGCGTGGGTGTCCTATCCCCAGATCGTGCGGCTGGCCCGCGCGGAACCGGTGCCGGTGCCGGGCGATCCCGAGTGGGGTCTCAAGGTGAGCGTCGACGATCTCGAGCGCCGGGTCGACAAGCTGACCAAGGGACTCATCCTCAATTCGCCGTGCAATCCGACGGGATCGGTGTACACCTATTCGGAGTTGAAGGCGTTGGCGGAGTGGGCCCATGGCCACGGCATCTGGGTCATCTCGGATGAGATCTACCGGCTGATTTCCTATGGATCGAAGCCGGCGGCGTCGATGCTCGACCTCGAAGACGAGCTTCTCGAGCGCACCGTCGTCATCTACGGGGCTAGCAAGGCCTACGCCATGACCGGATGGCGCCTCGGGGCGGCGCTGGCGCCGACGGAATTGTTCCAGGCCATGTCGGCGATACAGTCGCACACGACCAGCGCCGCATCACAGCCGTCCCAGTGGGCCGCGTTGGAGGCGTTTACCAGCGACGAGGTTCAGGCAGACGTGGTGAAGATGGTGGCGGCGTTCCGCGAGCGG
>SMVY01000182.1 GCA_004357415.1 Gemmatimonadota bacterium | reverse complement strand
GGCATACGTCTTGGACCTCGGCCACCCTCCCGGGCTCGGCCACTACCAGCATGCGTTCCTGGGACTCAGACAGGAGGATCTCGTAGGGCGTCATGCCTTCTTCGCGCACCGGCACCTTGCTGGTGTCCAGTTCCACCCCGACGCCCCCACGTTCCGCCATCTCGGCCGCCGAGCTGGTCAGCCCCGCCGCGCCCATGTCCTGAATGGCGACGATCATGCCACCGGTGATGAGGTTCAGGCTGGCTTCGAGGAGGAGCTTTTCCATGAACGGGTCGCCCACCTGGACCTGGGGGCGGCGCGCTTGGCTCTGTTCCGAGAGTTCCTCGGAGGCGAAGCTCGCCCCATGAATCCCGTCGCGCCCGGTGCGGGCGCCGACCGCCAGGAGGATATTGCCCACGCCCTCGGCTTTGGCCCGGATGAGATCGTCTTCGCGGAGCAGGCCGACGCACATGGCGTTGACCAGAGGATTGCCGGCATAAGTTTCGTCGAACACGACCTCGCCGCCGAGGGTGGGGACGCCCATACAATTGCCGTAGTCGCCGACCCCACGGACGACTCCGGCGAACAAGTACCGGTTTCGAGCTACGGACAGCGGGCCGAAGCGGATGCTGTTGAGGACGGCCACCGGACGCGCGCCCATGGTGAACACGTCGCGGAGAATGCCCCCGACCCCGGTGGCGGCTCCCTGATACGGTTCAACCGCTGACGGGTGGTTGTGGCTCTCGATCTTGAACGCCACGGCCCAGCCGTCGGGCAGGCGCATGACGCCGGCATTCTCCCCGGGCCCCTGCATGACGTGTTTGCCAGTGGTGGGGAACTCCTTGAGCACGGGGCGGGAGTGCTTGTAGGAACAATGCTCGGACCACAACGCCGAGAAGATGCCCAGCTCGGTGTAGGTCGGTGTTCGCTCGAGCATGGCGACGATCCGGTCGTACTCGAGCTGGTTGAGGTTGTGTTCCTCAGCCAAGGCGAAAGTCACGGCCGGTTCGCCCGGGAGGTTCTTCGGCGGCGCGGCTACGGTCTTGGTCATGGTCTTGCTACCGGTCGTCGGACTTGCGTTCGCGCAGGGCGGCGGTCAGGTCGCCGAACACCCGGCCCAGCAACCCCGGTTCGGTGTCGGTCATGAGGCTGTCGATCTCGCCACGGTCTAGCCAGAGCCCATCGCACTCGGGACACCGGTCGATGGTGACACCGTGGAACTCTTCAGGGCGCAGGCTCGCGCCACACTTCGGGCACTTCATGAAGTGCTGCTGACGTTCCGTGCGGTCGGCCTCCTCTTCCAGTTGGTGGCGCTTCTGCTGGAGGAGCTCGATGTCGCGCTTGGTGAAGTACTCCTCTTCGGTTCGGCTGGGTTTGTCGGTGCTCATGGGTTCACGTGGGTTGAGTGTCAGGCCGGGGTGGTGATCTGCTCATCGGGCGCGGCGGCACGCCACGCGGCCAGGGACGAGAAAAATTTGTGCCCGGGATCGTCCCCGATGGCCGGGTCGGCAACGCGCTCGGGATGCGGCATGATCCCGACGACGTTCCCGTCGGAAGAGCAGATGCCGGCGATGTCGGCTGAAGAGCCGTTGGGGTTGCCGCCATCGGCGTAACGAAGTACCACCCGGTCCGAGGCCTCGAGTTCCTCGATGGTGTCGGGCGCGGCCACGAAACGTCCCTCGCCGTGCGCCACCGGGAAATGAACGAGCTCATTCTTGCGGTAGGCCGTGGTAAACGGTGTCGCGACGTTTTCCACGCGAACGGGAACGGGCCGGGACACGAACGTCAATCCGGCATTGGGCAGCAACGCCCCCGGGAGGAGGCCTGCCTCGCACAGTATCTGGAAGCCGTTACAGATGCCTAGCACCGGTCCGCCGTCGGCGGCATGGCGCCGGACCGCCTGCATGATGGGGCTGAAACGGGCGATGGCGCCTGAGCGTAGATAGTCCCCGTAACTGAATCCTCCGGGGAGGAGAACCACGTCGGCCTGCTGGAGGTCGTCGTCACGGTGCCACACGAAGTAGGCCCGGCATCCGGCGCGTTCCGCGGCCCGGAGGGCGTCCATGTCGCAATTGCTGCCCGGAAAGCGCACCACCGCGGCGCGCATCATGCCGGATCGACCTCGATCAGGAAATCTTCTGTCACGGGGTTGGCCAGCAACCGCTCGCACATGCGCCGGGTGGCGTCTTCGGCGTCCTCGAGGCTGTCGGCCGCTACCCCAACCTCGATGGCACGGCCGACGCGGACGCTCGAGACACCGTCGAACGCCAACTCGGTGAGCGCGTTCTCTACGGCTTGCCCCTGCGGGTCGAGCAGGCCGTCCCGCGGCATCACCCGGATGTGGGCGCGAAAGTTCATGGCAGGTTCCTCATGCGGTCAAAATCGCCGGGTGGGCGAGGGCCTCCCGGTGGCGGTGGGGGATTGGGCGGGTGGGGCTTCCTGTTCCACGGGTAGCCGCTCCTCGGCTTCACCGTGCTCGATGAGTCCTTGAACGGTCGCTCGAGCGAGGCCGAAGACCACGTATGTCATACCGAACGTGAAGAAGAAGTATTCGGGGACCAGAATGCCCCCAGCCAAGATGCCGACGTTCACCACCAGGCCGAAGCGTCCACGAGCGCTGCGGAACCCGATGCCCGGCAGCTTGGGGTAGCGGACGTTGCTCACCATCAGGACCGACAACAGCAGCATGAGCAGGACCAGGACCACCTGCTCGTTGAAGCGGCCAAGGGTGACGGCGTACCACGAAGTCTGGGAGAACGGATAGTATACGCCCAGCAACATCCCGGCGGCGGGGGACGGGAGACCCGTGAACCACGGTGTGTATGGCGTGTCGGAGGCGAGGTTGAACCGGGCGAGTCGTACCGCCACGGCGACCAGGTAGGCGAAACTCAGCATCCAGGCGAACCGCCCGGCATCGGCGAACACCAGATGATACATGAGGATAGCCGGAGCCACACCGAACGAGATGACGTCGACCAGCGAGTCGAGTTCCGCCCCGAACCGGCTGTCGGTGCGGGACAGCCGCGCCAGCCGGCCGTCGATCATGTCCATGGCACCGGCCAGCACCAGGAACCACCCTGCCCACAGGAAATTGCCGCGGGTGGCCGAGACCATCGACCAGAATCCGAAGAAGAGATTCCCCAGGGTAAACGCGTTGGGCAGCACGACCACCGCGCTGCGTACCCGCGGGCGACGGCGACGGCGATTCAAGTCCATGTGGCCACTACCGTTTCTCCGGCCTTGGTCCGGTCGCCGACCGACACCAGAATCTTGGCGGATTGGGGGATGAACAGGTCGACCCGCGACCCGAACCGGATCAGCCCCATTCGCTGGCCCTGGGTCACGCGGGCTCCCTCGGCATCATCGGTTACGATGCGTCGGGCCACCAAGCCGGCGATCTGGCGTACCAGGATCTTGCCCCTCGGGGTCTCCAGGCCTATCGAATTCTGCTCGTTTTCCAAGCTGGCCTTCTCCGACGCCGCGTTGAAAAACCGCCCCGGATTGTCGTGGCGGTAGGTGACGGTCCCACTCGCCGGATAGCGGTTGACGTGCACGTTGAACACGTTCATGAAGATAGCCACTCGGGCGACCGATTGGCCGTGGAAATCGGGTTCGTCGATCGAGTGGAGTACGCTCACGACCTTCCCGTCCGCCGGAGCGATGAGGAACTCGTCCCCTCGCGGGCCCTCCCGCTGCGGATCGCGGAAGAAAGCTACGACCCACACGGCGACCGGGAGCCAGATGAGGGCGCCGATCCACCACCCGCCGGCCGCCAGCACCAGGAGGATGGCCCAGGCGACGGCAATGAACGGATACCCTTCTGGAGCAATGCGCATCAGGTAGCCTCGAGCGGCTGGCCGGTGAGGCGTTGGTAAATGTGCCGGTACCGTTGGGCGGTCGACTCGACCACCTCTGCGGGGAGAGGTGGTGGTGGCGCCTGGCCGTTCCAGATACCCTCATCGCGCAGCCCTGCCAGATAGTCCCGCACCGGCTGCTTGTCGAAGCTGGGCTGCGCGGCGCCCGGTTGGTACTCGTCCTCGGGCCAGAACCGGGATGAGTCAGGTGTCAAGATTTCGTCGATCAGGAGGAGCCGCCCGCGGTCGTCGATGCCGAACTCAAACTTGGTGTCGGCGACGATGATGCCCGCCTTGGCGGCCAGTTGGCGGCCGGCGTGGTACAACTCCAGGCTCACTGCCCTGAGCCGGTTTGCCAGTTCCGTGCCGAGTGCCTGGGACATGGTGGCGAAGGTAACGTTTTCATCGTGTCCCGATTCCGCCTTGGTGGCGGGGGAGAAGATTGGCTCGGCCAGGGGGCCGCTCTCTACCAGCCCCTCGGGAAGCGGCTCTCCCGCAAGGGTGCCGTCCGTCCGGTACTCGGCCCAGGCCGACCCGGCGAGGTAGCCCCGGACGACGCACTCGAATCGCACGGGTTCGGTCCGCTTCACCAGCATGGTGCGGCCGGCCAAGTCCAACCGGTGCGGCTCCAATCCGCGGTGCCGTGCGATGATGTCGTCGGTGTTGCTGGTCACGAAGTGCGACGGCGCCACGTCGGCCAATTGCTGGAACCACCAGGCACTCAATTGTGTCAGGACGATACCCTTGTCGGGCACCGGCTCGCGCATGATCACGTCGAAGGCGCTGATTCGGTCGCTGGCCACGAGGAGGAGGAGGTCGGCATCGAGTTGGTAGACCTCGCGGACTTTGCCTCGTCTGACGAGCGGCAGCGGGAGACCGGGAGTCGCGGTCCGAGTCATACGGTCACCTCGGCCGCCGGGGCCGTTTGCGCCAGTGCCTGGGCCCGTGCCAGCTGGGGCTGGAGGAACTCCACGATGAAGTTTTCCGTCTGCTGCGCGGCCCGCCCGATGTACCGCTCGGGGTCGAGTTCGGCGCGCAGGATCTCGACCGGGACGGTGGTGAACGCCGGATCGGCCGCCAGGCGCTCAACCAGGTCATTGGGCTCGCCACGGCTCACGTCCTCGGCCACCGCGAGAGCGTGACGGCGAATGACCTCGTGGAGGGCTTGCCGGTCGCCGCCGGCCGCGACCCCGGCCATGAGCCAACGCTCGGTGGCCATGAACGGCATCTGCTCGGCGACGTGCCTGGCGATCACCGGTTCCCGTACTTCGAGGCCGTCGACGATGTTGGCGACCAGCACCAGAATCGCGTCGGTTGCCAGGAAGGTCTCCGGGAGGGACAGACGCCGATTGGCGCTGTCGTCGAGCGTGCGCTCCAGCCACTGCGTTGCGGCCGTGTGCGCCGGATCGCTCTGCAGGGCCAGGACGTGCCGCGCCAGCGCGCTGATGCGTTCGGCCCGGATCGGGTTGCGCTTGTAGGCCATGGCGCTGGAACCGATCTGTTCGGTTTCGAACGGTTCCAGAAGTTCACCCTCGTGTTGCAGGAGCCGGATGTCGTTGGCGAACTTGGCGGCCGACATGGCAATGCCACCCAGGGCGTTGATCAGCATGGCATCGTACTTACGGGGATAGGTCTGTCCCGTGACCGCGAAGGTCTCCACCGCGTCCATCTTGACGGCGAGCCTGGTGTCCAGTTCACGAACCCGTTGGTGGTCTCCGTCGAACAGCTCCAGGTACGATGCTTGGGTCCCCGTCGTCCCCTTGCATCCTCGCAGGCGCAGGTGCTCGAGCCGATAGCACAGCTCCTCGGCGTCGAGCGCGAAGTCCTGGAGCCACAGCGTGGCTCGCTTCCCCACGGTGGTGAGCTGGGCCGGCTGGAAGTGGGTGTAGGCGAGGCAGGGGAGCGCCCGGTGGGTGTGGGCGAATCGTTCCAGCGCCTGCATCACCGTCAGCAGCCGTCCGAGCAGCAGCCGGAGACCGTCACGCATCACCAAGAGGTCGGCGTTGTCGGTGACGAAGGCGCTGGTGGCGCCCAAGTGAATGTAACGGCGGGCCGCGGGAGCCTGGTCGCCGAAGGCGTGGATGTGGGCCATGACGTCGTGGCGGAACCGGCGCTCGTACTCGGCCGCCGCGGCGAGGTCGACGTCATCGAGGTGGGCCCGCATGTCGTCGAGGGCGGCGTCAGGAAGGTCGATGCCCAGTTCTTGCTGGGCTTCGGCCAGGGCCAGCCAAAGGCGCCGCCAGATCCCGATACGGTGGCGGGAACCCCACAACCGCTGCATTTCCGCGGAGGCGTAGCGGGTGCCGAGTGGCGACTGGTACCGGTCGTCGGTCATCGGAACACCAGGTCGGTGTAGAGGAAGCTGCCCCCCCGTTCGAGGACGAAGCGGAACCGTTGCCCCTGTCGCAGGGTCTGGAGGATTTCGCTCACCTGTTGCGCCGTCTTGGTCTCGATGCGCCCGATGCGCAGGATCACGTCGCCGGCCCGGAGCCCAGTCATCTGACTGGCTTTGTCGCTCAACGACAGGATCAACGCTCCGGATGCGGATTGCAAGCCGCGTTCGGACTGGATACTGGGAGTGACCGTGACCAGGTCGAGGGCCTCGAGGACCTGCACCCGCTCGGCGATAACCGTGGGCAGGTCCTCGGCAACCAGGATTTTCGTCTGGGGCCCGGTGTCGTCGTGGAAGGTAATGAGTACCGAATCGCCCACGTGCAATCCTAGCTTGACCGCTTCCCAATCTAGATAGGTGCGCAGCACCCGGCCGGCGGCTTCGGTCAGGATCGACTCCCGGCCGATGCCGATTCGGGCTGCCGGGCCCTGTGGTGCCACATTGATCACCAGCACGCCTCCCTGCCGTTTCCAGTCACGCATGGCGTCCGCGCCCGCCACCTCGAGTCCGGTCCACGCCCGGCGAACGCTCCCATTGTGCAGGAGTTCGTCCGCGACTCGCATGGCCCGCTCGATGGGAATGGCGAAGCCGATGCCGATCGACCCGCCACTGCTGGTGAAGATCGACGAGTTGACACCGATAACTTCGCCGAGGGCGTTGACCAACGGGCCGCCAGAATTCCCCGGGTTGATGGCCGCGTCGGTCTGGATCATGTCGAGATACAGCCCCGGACGGTTACTGGTTGGGAGGATATTCCGCCTGGTGGCGCTGACGACGCCGGCGGTGACCGTCGGCTCGGCGTCGCCCAGCAGGTAACCGTACGGGTTGCCCAGGGCGATGACCCACTCTCCGATGAGGAGGTCGGCGCTGCGGCCGATGGCGGATACCGGCAGGTCGGTCCCGTCGATCCGGAGGAGGGCGATGTCACTTACGGGATCTTCGCCGATCAGTTCGGCTTGGTACTCGTTCCCGTGGGTGAGGGTGACGACGATCTCCTCGGCATCATCGATCACGTGGTGGTTGGTGATGATGAGACCGTCGGCCCGTATGATGAACCCAGTGCCGTACCCCAGCACCAGGCGCTCCGAGCGGCGCGGCAGAAACCAGTTGTCGAACGGGGACCGCGAGGAGACCCGCCGGCGCGAGGTTACCGATATTGACACGACGGAAGGACCCGCGCGGGCGACCGCGTCGACGATGGCAGTGTGGCGCGAGGTGCCGAGGTCCTGCGGGGAGGGGGAGACGGGCGTAGCCTGGGCCGCGATCGAATCGGGCGCTATCTGCAGACCGTTGCTGGGATCACCGCAACCGATCGACAGGACGACTCCCAGGAAGGCCACGCGCCGGATTGCCCGACTCATTCGGCCGACTCCCAATACCAGCGTTCCGAGTAAGAGGCTGCAACGAAAAACAGCCCCTGAGGTGGCGCTGGTGGACTGGTCATGCCGTTGTCCGTTTGTGCTAGCAACTCGTGCATGTCTCCCGGGGCTC
>SMVY01000181.1 GCA_004357415.1 Gemmatimonadota bacterium | reverse complement strand
CGCTCGCCCTGGGGCGTTCCGGCGTTCTTCCTGGGCGGGGCGTCCGCGGGGAGCATCGGCTGGAACCACTACCGCGAGTGGCGCAGCCAACTCGACGCCACCATCGGCGTGGGCCAGACCTCGGACATCTACGCCGGGGCACTGCTCCTCAAGCAACGGGTCCAAACCTTCCAGCGAGTGCTGGGCTATCTCCCCGTGGGTGACTCGGTACCGCCGGCCACGAGCTCGGATTTCTCCCCCAGCTCGGCAGCAGCCTACCTCGAGGGCCGCACCCGCCTGGCCGAGATGGCGTTCACCTTCGGTCTCCGGTGGGACACGTTCGATCCCAACACCACGCTGGCCGACGAGCGCATCAGCGCGCAAAGCCAACTCAGCCCCCGGTTCGGCTTCTCGACCGTCCTCGGGCCGGCCACCGTGGTGGGGAGCTACGGCGTGTTCTACCAGGCGCCGGATTTCCAGTTCCTGATCGACGCGGCGTTCGACGACACCACCCGCACCGGGCGTTTCCGCCGCGGCAACCCCAGCCTGGGATTTGAAAAGGCCACCATGTTCGAGGGGAGTGTGCGGGTGCGGCCGGCACCGCTGGTGGCCCTGACGGTCAACGGGTTTGTCAAGCAACTCGATGGCCTGGTGTCATCGGTGCCGCTGGGGATCGACCCGGACTCCTCGATCTTCGGCAATGCCGACTTCGGCAACGTGAAGGGCCTGGAGATCATCGCCGAGCGGGAGTTCGCCCGGGGATGGGGGATGAGCGTGGCCTACACGCTCCAGCAGGCGACCGCCACCTCTACCAGCGCCTTCCTGCGGTTCCGCTTGCCCAGCATAGACCCCGTTACCGGCGACACCATAATCCCGGCCCGGGTAGAGTTCCCGCTCGACTTCGACCGGCGCCAGGCCTTGACCTTCATCGCCCAGGGGCAATCTCCGGCCAACTTCGGTCCGCAGATTCTGGGCATCCGCCTCCTGGCCGACTGGCACGCCTCGGGCATTTACCGCTATCAATCGGGACTGCCCTACTCGCGGACCAACGTGGCAGGGGACTCACTGCTGGGCGAACCCAACGGCTTCAGGCTCCCCAGCCAGTCGACCATAGACCTGTTGATCCGCCGCACCTTCCAGGTTGGCGCCCAGGTGGCCGGGATCTATCTCGACATCCGCAATCTGCTGAACACCGATAACGTGGTGGCGGTCCGCCGGGACACCGGCACACCGTTTCAGGACCTGGCCCAACTGGAAAAAATGGCGGACCAGGCCTTGGCGCGCGACCCCAACCCCATCCCCTACGAGTCTCCCCGCTACCGCCGCTGGGCCGATCTCGACGGCAACGGGCTGATCGAGGGGCAAGCGGAGTTGCGGCCGCTATACTTGCAGGCGGCCACGGATTTTTCACAGCCGCTGTTTCTCTATGGACCGCCGAGGATCGTCAGGTTGGGGTTTGAGTACCTGTTTTGAGTGCGCAGGTCGCAGGTCGCAGTGCGCAGGCCCCTTCACTCCACGCAGCAGTGTTCCGCCGTAAACGACGGAACGCCCTGAGACCATTCATGGTCCCCCGCCGCAGGCGCCGAGCCGCGGATTCATCCGCGGAACCGCAATCCTCGCCGGTTGCTCTATGAACGATCTGACGACTACTATCCGCTAACTCCTCGCTCCATCCGATCCTCCTCCGCCTCGGATCTCACCCACCGAATTGCCACCACGATCATCGCCGTCCACACAATCACGTCTCCCAGCACCTTCATGGCGATGCCGGCCACCAACTGATCGTCGACCGCCGATATGCCGTTGACCCTGGGCGCCAATTCGTACAGGGCGTACAGCGGGTGGTCGGCGAACACCAGGAACGCCGACGGAACGGTGGGCAGAATGGTGCTGATGAACAGGTAGCCGAACTTCCACGGGTACGACAGGCGGCTCACCGCCGGTACCGGCGCGATCACCGGCCACCAGAGCGCCAGGCCCCCAGCCAGCCACGCCATGTCGACGGCAAATGAACCGAGTTGCGAGGGACGGATACCGTCGATCACCTGCTGGGTGTGCGACCCCAGGAGCACCACGTTGAAGATGAGTAGTGCCACCAACGGGTTCGCCAGGAACCGTAACACGCGCCACAGCCTCGGCGCCGCATGTTCTACCCCGAGGATGAGCCACTGGGGAATGCCCAACAGCAACAGCGGAGGCGCCACCAGGCAGTAGAGGGCGTACTGCAGCGTGTGTACGCTCAACAGGTACCCCGACCCGAGCGTGCCGATGGGCCAATCGGAGGCGATCCACAGGACGGCGACCCCCGTGAGGTAACTGGCCAGTTGGAGGCCGGTCGCCCGGGGCTTCTCGGGCGCAAACCGGGGACCCATGCGGGCGAGCACCGCCAGATAGCCGGCGACCAGTGCCGCCACGAAGAGCCACACACCCAGGTAGGGCCGCCACGTCCAACTCCAGGCGAGATTGCTCGCCGAGCACCACCAACTCACCACCAAGCCGATGACCCCTCACGAAAGGTCATGGCAGATCCCCGTACGTCACTACCGGCACTCGGGCCGTGCGGGTGTCTCCGCTGGCAAAGTGGAAGTCGACCACCAGGGTATCGCCGGCGGCAAACGGCTGCACCAGTTCCATCAGCATGACGTGCAGTCCCCCGGGCGCAAAGACGACTGCGCCGTTCGCGGGAACGACCACGTATTCCCGCGAGCGCATGTGCACCATTTCTCCGTCGCGCACCTGATCGTGGATCTCCGCCCGCCCGGAGCTCCCGGTCTGGACCACCAGTAGCGTGTCCTCCTCTGCCCCGCCGTTTCGGATGGTCAGGTAAAGCGCGGCGACGTCGTCCAACACCGGTTCGACCGCGATGGCGTGATGGATCGAGAGACCGGTTGCGGCCGCGTCGATGTCGGGCACCGCATCCCCCCCACCGCACGCCGATGCCGCGGCCAGTGCCAGCCCTGTCGCCGTCGCTCGGGGAGCCAAGCTCATTCCGCTCCCCACGACACGAGGGCCGGGATCTCGGCGGCCCAATCGGCTTGCCTGGTGCCGAAGGGATACAGGTACCGTCCGGCGCCGTCGGCCGTGAAAGCGATCACCCGGGCGGAGTGGCCCATCAGATAGTCGCCGTTCTCCAGCGGCTCCTTGACCGCCGGCGCGATCTTGACCTGGCGGCCCGCCGCGGCAATCTCTTCCTCGGTGCCGGTGAGACCGATAAATTTAGTGTCGAAGTGATCCAGCCACTCCCGGATCCGCTCGGGCGTGTCGCGGTCCGGGTCGGTCGTGACGAACACCACCTGCACCTGCGAAGCGATCCGGTGCGGGAGTTTCTTCAACGCACCGGCGATGTTGGCCATGTGCACCGGACATGCGTCGGGGCACCGGGTATATCCGAAGAACAGCAACGTCACCGAGCCCTTCGACTCGGCTGCAAAATCGAAGGTCCTGCCCTCGGTGTCCGTCAACTGGAATTGGGGATAGAGCGGGTTGTGGAGCTTGGCGCCGAGTTCCACCGGCTGGACCCGGTCCTGGCACGCTGCCGCCCCGACGGCGACGGCCGCGGCAGTCAGGAAGGACCATAGCCGCAGCGAGCGGGGGGTGCCTGATACCTGGGTAATGGGAATAGACATGGTGCCGTAATTTAGCCACCCCTCCAGCTTTGGAGGAGGTGCCACATCAACCGGGAGCGACCAGACATGACGCTGCTCTACATCGTGATCGGAATACTCGCCGGCATATTCTCGGGCCTGTTCGGCATCGGCGGCGGCGTGCTCATCGTCGGCGCCATGGTTGTTCTCCTGCGGGTTCCCATCCTCGAGGCCACCGGCACGTCGCTCGCCGCTCTGCTCCTCCCCGTAGGCCTCCTCGGCGCCATGGAGTACTATCGCGCCGGGAACATGCACCTCGTTCCGGCAGCGTTCATCGCCGGCGGGTTGTTCCTGGGGACCTGGATCGGCGCCCGGTGGGCTCACGTGCTGCCGCCGGTGACGCTGCAACGGATGTTTGCGGTGTTTCTGCTGGTGATGGCGGTGCGGCTGTGGCTCAGCGCCAAACCCGACGGCTTACCGCATTGAGGTCTCGCGCTCGAGCAGAGGGCCCATTCCCTCCTGCGCCACCGTGGCACTGAGCGCTGGGGCAAGCACCAGACGGTCGAGCAGCGACCGGGCACGTTCGAATTCGCCCATGGCCCACACCTCCTCCCCCAAGGCGCGGCGAATACTCCCCATCTCGTAGTCGACCGTGGCGCCGTAGAGCTTTTCGGTGACGGTACGACCGTCATCCAGTTGTGCCTGGCGCCGAATCCAATGCCACAACTGCGCCCTTGCCACCTCCACCATGGCCAAGGTGGTTTGATCGTGGCGCACCGGAAGACAACCCACACCCCTGAGCCACCCCTCCAGGTACCGGAGGGCCACCCGGACACAGTGGCGCACCCCGGCCTCGGTCACCGGACCGTCGGGGAATGTCAGCAAGTCCTTGGCCAGCGGACGCATGTAGCTCATGCCACCCCGAGGCGTGCGTCGGCCCGACCACCGTGACTCGAACACTCCCATCGCCACCCGGACGAAATCGGGGTGCCCAACACGACTCCCGTCGAAGCCGCCGTCGGCCTCGCGCGTCTTGTCCGCCACCAGACGCGCCATGGCCACCCGGTCGGCGATGGGGTCGGATGGGATCGGTACCTGGGTCGACGTCACCCCGATGACCGGGACGCCCCGGCGGTGGCCGATCTGAACGACGAGCATGCTGGCCGCTTCCAGGAAATGGCGTTCCATGGTAATCAGGCTGGTGTCGGGCATGAGGAAGCCGCCTCGGCCCCCGAAGGCACGCACAAAACTGAACACGTAGTTCCACCGGTCACACACCAGACCCGCGGCCCGTTCGCGGAGTTCATAGAGCATCTCCTCCACCTCGAACGCTCCGGTGATGGTGTCGACCACGAGGGACGTCCGGATGGAAGCTTCGGGCAAGCCGAGGATCGACTCAGCCGACAGGAGCACCTCGTGCCACCACTGCGCCTCTAACTGTCCTTCCACCCCGCCGAGAGAAACGAATGGACCACAGCGGTGCTGGTGCAGGTGCTCGGCGTTGTGGAACAGAAACAGACCCATGTCGAACAGGCCGGCGCTAACGGGTTCGTCATCGACGGACACCCGGGACTCGACCAGGTGCAGGCCTCGCGGTTGCAGCATCAGGGCGGCCGCAACCGGCGCCAGTTCCACCTCGCGTCCATCGGGAGCTTGGTAGGCGATCATACCGCGAACGGCGTCGCGCAAGTGCCGCTGGCCGAGGAGGAGGGACTCCCACGTGGGTGAGGTGGCGCCGTCTAGATCGGCCACGTAGACGTCGGCCCGGGAGTACAGACCGGCCATGAGTGACTCCCGGTCCACTGATCCGACACACTCCACCCGCCGGGCGTTGAGACCCGGCGGAGGCGGGGGCGTCATCCACGATCCGGCCCTGATGGGCCGTGTCTGGTCAGCGAAGGAGGGACGGCCGCCGGCCTCGAACGACGCCTGCACCTGCGCCCGTCGGGTCAGCAGCTCGCGCCGCCGGTCCTCGAAACACCGGTGCAGATCGGCCACGAACCGCAACGCCGGGGGCGTGAGGATCTCCTCGCTCCCGTCGACGGGAGCGCCGGTCACAATGATGCCTTCGCTGGCCAGATGAGTCACGAACCCCCCTCCTGCAATGCGGCCCTGCGGGCCGGTCATGAGGGGGTTGAGAGCCAGTTCCATGCCAAAACTTGCACGGGGGCGCGGCTCGCGGCCGTTCCTCGATCCTGGCTTTGTATCTTCTTATGTTTCAGCGACTTATGACGATTGCATGAGCCGCTTGATCGGCCGAACCATGAACGCCAGGATCAGCCCCGCCCCAATGGAGAATGCCGCCACCGCGCCAAATACCTGCGACTCGGAAAAGGATGCGTACAGACCCAACACACTCCCGGAGATGAAGTTTCCGGCGGAAGTGGCCATGAACCAGACGCCCATCACCATGCCGCCGATGCGTTGGGGAGCCAGCTTGCTCATGGCGCTCAGGCCTACGGGACTGAGGGTCAGTTCGCCCACGGTGTGGAGGAAATACGTCAGGATGAGCCACATGGGACTCACCTTGACCCCCGCGGCCGACAGCGATGCCGCCACCATCATCACCAGGAAGCCCGCGCCCACGAGGATGAGCCCGAACGAGAACTTGGCTGGGGTGGAGGGATCGCGGCGGCGCTGGGCCAGCCAAACCCACAGCCAGGCGAACAGCGGTGTCAGGAAAATGATGAACAGCGCGTTGGCCGACTGGAACCAGCTGGCCGGGAAGTAGCTCTTGGTGTCGTTCTGGGCAAACAAGTTGAGGGACGAGCCCGCTTGCTCGAACGCCGACCAGAAAACCGCCGCCGCCACGAACAGAACCAGAATGAGAACCAGCCGCTTGCGCTCTTCCTTGGTCCACGTGCCGGCCATGAACAGCCAAGTGAAGAACCCGACGATGATGAGCAACAGGCTCACGCCAACCACTTTGGCTACACCTTCGGGCGTAATGGTGATCACCCCCATGGTGGCGAGGGCCACCAGCAGCAGCAGTCCACCGATGATCCCGACCACACCTATGGTGGTGTTTCGCTTGAGCCGCCGGGCCGCCTCGGGCGATTCCGCCGGTGCCGGGTGCATGCCTCGATCGCCCAGGTACTTGCCGCCCCTGACGTACCACACGAGACCGATGGCCATCCCGATGGCCGCCATGGCAAAGCCGAAGTGCCAAGAGGATTCCGCCGACAACCCGACGGACACAAGGAACCGTTGGAACGCGGGAAGCTGGGCCAGCCCTCCCACAACCAACGGCGAGATGAACGCGCCGACATTGATTCCCATGTAGTAGATGGAGAACCCTGAGTCCCGGCGCACATCACCCTGGTCGTAGAGCGTGCCGACCATGGCCGATACATTGGGCTTGAGCAGGCCGGTTCCCACCACGATCAGCAGAAGGCCCAGATAGAACCACGTTTCACCGGGAACGGCGAGGGAAATGTGTCCCAACATGATGATGATGCCGCCATACAAGACCGCCCGGCGCATGCCGATCAGCCGGTCGGCCACCCACCCCCCAGGCAGCGCCAGGAGATACACCAACGAGACGTAGGTGCCGTACACCGCGCCGGCCTTCCCCACGTCGTACTCCATCCCGCCGGCCGCGATG